>JBARYS010000599.1:0-4862 GCA_049648155.1 Catalinimonas sp.
ACAATTGAGTATCGGGTAGCGAGTATTGAGTATCGAGACGTGGCCCCAACACGGAATCCGCAAAGGTGGGGATTCCCGACCGGACCACATACCCCGGCTACACCTCCTCGTAGTCCACGTACTCGCCGCCCCGGTAGCGGTCGGGATCGTGGCGGCGCTCGTTGGGCGTGGTCGGCTCGGGCACGTGGTCGATGCGCAGGTCACCCTCGGGGCGCTGAGCGGCGCGGCGTGGGCCGTACGCGCGGCGGTAGGTGCGCTGTTGCCGTGCGTTGGGCTGCGTCGGACGTCCGCCTCCCATGACGCGCCCCAGCGTGCGCAGCACCCAGCCGCTCACCACGAACACGCAGTAGAGAATAAAACCGAAAAGGATGATGGACTTCAGCACGGATTTTTCAGTATAGCGCTTTCTAAAGACGGGTTGCCGACGCTCCGGTTCGTAACCTCTAACCTCCGGTGTGGGCCTCGGCAAAGGTTAGCGAGCGTAGCGTGGTCAGGTAGATACAAAGTAAATCGCCTCCCACCAGCGGACAAAAGATTCAGACGAACGGCGAAAGCCCCCCAATCCGAACGGTGCGTGAGTCCGCTTACCTCGTACTTGGTACCTCGTACTTGATACCTGATACCTGTCTTTAACGGCTCAAATAGAGGTTGCGTTCTCCGTACACCTTCACGAAGAAGTCGTCCTGCAGGTCGTCGATGAAGTAGATCGCCTCGCCGGTCGACTTCATCTCGGGTCCCAGCTCCTTGTTGACGTCGCTGAACTTGTGGAACGAGAACACCGGAATCTTGACGGCGTAGCCCTCCAGGTGCGGGTTGAAGTCGAAGTCCTTGATCTTGTGCTTGCCCAGCATCAGCTTGGTGGCCCAGTTGACGTACGGCTCGCCGTAGGCCTTGCAGATGAACGGCACCGTGCGCGACGCCCGTGGGTTGGCCTCGATCACGTAGACCACCTCGTCTTTAATGGCAAACTGGATGTTGATCAGGCCGACCGTCTTCAGCGCCACCGCGATGCGCCGTGTGTACGCCTCGATCTGCTGCTTGACCGCGTCCGAGAGGTCGAACGTGGGCAGCACCGCGTACGAGTCGCCCGAGTGGATGCCGGCCGGCTCGATGTGTTCCATCACGCCGATGATGTAGACGTCCTCGCCGTCGCAGAGGGCGTCGGCCTCGGCCTCAACGGCGTTCTCCAGGAAGTGGTCGAGCAGAATCTTGTTGTCGGGCATGTCGCGGAGGATGTCCACCACGTGCGTCTCCAGCTCCCGCTTGTTGATGACGATCTTCATGCTCTGGCCGCCCAACACGTACGAGGGGCGCACCAGCAGCGGGAAGCCCAGCTCGTCGGCCAGGTCGAGCGCCTGGTCGGCGTTCTCGATCACGCCGAACTTGGGGTAGGGGATGTCGAGGTCACGCAGCAGGCTGGAGAAGCTGCCCCGGTCTTCGGCCAGGTCGAGCGCCTCGTAGCTCGTGCCCAGGATCGGGATACCGTAGCGGCTCAGCTTCTCGGCCAGCTTCAGGGCCGTCTGCCCACCCAGTTGCACGATCACGCCGGCGGGCTTCTCGTGGCGGATGATGTCGTAGATGTGCTCCCAGAACACCGGCTCGAAGTAGAGCTTGTCCGACACGTCGAAGTCGGTCGAGACAGTCTCGGGGTTGCAGTTGATCATGATCGTCTCGTAGCCGCATTCGCGGGCGGCCAGCACGCCGTGCACACACGAGTAGTCAAACTCGATGCCCTGCCCCACGCGGTTTGGTCCCGAGCCGAGCACCACCACCTTGGGGCGGTCGGTGACGTGCGACTCGTTCTCGTCGGCGAACGTGGAGTAGTAGTAGGGCGTCTGGGCCTCGAACTCGGCCGCGCAGGTGTCGACCAGCTTGTAGACGCGCTCGATGCCCAGCTCGGTACGGCGCTGGTAGACCTCGCTCTCCAGGCAGCGCAGCAGGTGGGCAATCTGCCGGTCGGCGTAGCCCTTCTGCTTGGCTTCGAGCAGAAGCGCGCGCGGCAGCTCGGTCAGCGTGTGGCGCTCGATTTCGCGCTCCAGGGCGATCAGCTCTTCGATCTGCGTCAGGAACCAGCGGTCGATCTTGGTGAGCTCCTGCACCGTCTTGAGCGATAGCCCCAGCTTGAAGGCGTCGTAGATGCGGAACAAGCGGTCCCAACTCGGGTGCTTCAGCTTGTGGAGAATTTTCTCTTGGTCTTGCAACTCGCGGCCATCGGCTCCCAGGCCGTTGCGCTTGATTTCGAGCGACTGACACGCCTTTTGCAGCGCCTCCTGGAAGTTCTTGCCGATGCCCATCGCCTCGCCGACGGACTTCATCTGCAAGCCCAACTCGCGGTCGGCCCCACGGAATTTGTCGAAGTTCCAGCGCGGCACCTTGACGATCACGTAGTCGATGGCCGGCTCGAAGAAGGCCGACGTGGTGCCCGTGATCTGGTTCTTGAGCTCGTCGAGGTGGTAGCCGATGGCCAACTTGGCGGCGATCTTGGCGATGGGATAACCCGTGGCCTTCGAGGCCAGCGCCGACGAGCGGCTCACGCGCGGGTTGATCTCGATGGCCACGATGGCGTCGTCGGCCGGGTTGACGGCAAACTGCACGTTGCAGCCGCCGGCAAACTGCCCGATGCCGTTCATCATTCGGATGGCTAGGTTGCGCATGTGCTGGTATACCGTGTCGGGCAGCGTCATGGCCGGGGCCACCGTGATCGAGTCGCCGGTGTGGACGCCCATCGGGTCGAAGTTCTCGATCGAGCAGATGATGATCACGTTGCCCGCGCCGTCGCGCAGCAGCTCCAGCTCGAACTCCTTCCACCCCAGGATGCTCTGCTCGACGAGCACCTCGTGCACGGGCGACATGTGCAGGCCCCGGTTGAGGGCGGCGTCGAACTGCGCGGCCGTGTGGACAAAGCCGCCGCCGGTGCCCCCCAGCGTAAACGAGGGGCGGATCACGAGCGGGAAGCCGATCTCCTGGGCGATCTCCTTGCCTTCGAGGTACGACCGCGCGATGCGTCCCTTGCAGACGTTGATGCCCATCTCGATCATCTTGAGGCGGAACAGCTCGCGGTCTTCGGTGGTCTGGATGGCCCCGATGTCTACGCCGACGATGCGCACGCCGTACTTCTCCCACACGCCCGCCTTGTCGCACTCGATGGCTAGGTTCAGCGCCGTCTGCCCGCCCATCGTAGGCAGCACCGTGTCGATGGGCGCACCCATGGCCTGGTGCTCCTTCAGGATGTCGACGACGTACCGCTTCTCCAGCGGCTTGAGGTAGATGTGGTCGGCCGTGACCGGGTCGGTCATGATCGTGGCCGGGTTCGAGTTGATCAGCGCCACCTCGATGCCCTCCTCGCGGAGCGAGCGCGCCGCCTGCGAGCCGGCGTAGTCGAACTCGCAGGCCTGGCCGATGACAATCGGCCCACTGCCGATGATGAGGATCTTTTTGATGCTGTGGTCGCGGGGCATAGTTGGCGGTTGGCTTTTAGGTTATTGGCGGTTGGGTACCGGCGGTTGGGCATTAGCTGCCGGCCCGCCTAACAGGATCGACCCTCCACGCGCTAAAAGGGGGAGTTGATAACGGTAGCACCGGCGGCACGGGGAAAGATGGCCAAAAGCCAAAACCCAATCACCAAAACCCTCAAAAAAAAGACCTCCCGGGCGAGCCGAACAGGTCCTTTAAAGTGAGTTTCGTCGTACGGACGCGCGCATACCGGCGGTGAAATTACGCGAATCTCGCGGGTGCGCAACGGCACGGAGCATCGTGGACCACCATCGTGTTCAAGCCGTTTGTCCTATCCGAACCGGCGACCTCAAGTTCGCCAAGAACAATGGTGTCGACCAGTAGAGAAGCAAGATCTTGCCGCACCGGCGGACCGGTCTCCAACGCGTCAGCCCACGTCGAACCCATTCGGGCAGCATCAGCGGCCCCTCAAGATGCGCACCAGCAGCAGGGCAGCGGCCACGATCAGCAGCAGGTGGACGAAGCTACCGAGGGCGTCGCCGAAGCCGACGAAGCCCACGAGCCAGAGCACGATCAGTGCCACGGCCCCCCAAACCAGAATGCGCCCCACGGCTAAAGATCGGCGATAGTCTTGCGCAACTCGTCCTTAGTCTTGCCCGTCTTCTTTTGCAGGCGGCCGAGCAGTTCGTCCTCCTTGCCTTCGGCGAAGAAGAGATCGTCGTCGGTGAGTTGTCCGTACTTCTGTTTGAGCTTGCCCTTGGTTTCGTTCCAAGAGCCTTTCATGATGAGGTTATTCATGGCGGCGTGGGGTTTAGGTGAAGTAAAAAGTGCCGTTGCGCATTAAACGCGAACGGCCCGCCGGGGTTTTTTCGGACGGGCGGGGGTACCTTCGCACACCACACGATTGATACCGTTTCAATGGAGCCATCTGCCGTCAACGCCCAGGCCGGGCACTACCAGGAGAAAGTCGAACGCGTTTTCGAAGAGGTCGGCAAGGTGGTGGTCGGCCAGCGGTACATGGTCAACCGCCTGCTGATCGGCCTGTTCACCAACGGCCACGTGCTGCTCGAAGGCGTGCCGGGGCTAGCCAAGACGCTCACCGTCAACACGCTCTCACGGGTGCTGCACCTCGACTTCCAGCGCATCCAGTTCACGCCCGACCTGCTGCCTGCCGACCTGATCGGCACCATGATCTACAACCAGCGGGTGGGCAACTTCGAGGTGAAGAAGGGGCCGATCTTCTCAAACCTGATCCTGGCCGACGAGGTGAACCGCTCGCCCGCCAAGGTGCAGTCGGCGCTGCTGGAGGCCATGCAAGAGAAGCAGGTGACCATCGGCGAGACCACCTTCCCGCTCGACCGCCCCTTTCTGGTGCTGGCCACGCAGAACCCCGTGGAGCAGGAGGGCAC
>JBARYS010000600.1:0-3007 GCA_049648155.1 Catalinimonas sp.
GTGGTAGCGTCAGTACCGGTGATCCTTATTGCGAGCTGGCGGTGGTCAACTGTGTGCTCCGCGAGGGCGACATCCGGGTGCAGAACAACGGCTACAACCTGACGGCCGCCGGCGACTCGCTGCTGCACGGACAGATCTACTTCACGTACGGCAAGGTGTCGGGCTGTTACGTGGACGTGGCCGACGGGGCGGAGAGCTGTGTGGAAATCTGGGACGACAACCGCGTCTCGAACGATACCCTCTACGTGATCGGCAACCGACTCTACGGGACGACCATCGGCACGTCTGCCATCGGGTTCAACGTTTTTCGCTCCGGTATCCGGGCCTCCTCCGCCGATTACTTCTATGCCTTCCACAATAACTACATCGAGGTTCGCGGGGGCTGGGCGGGCGACAACCGCTACAAGACGATGGGTATCTACACCACCGTCATCAAAAACAGCAACGTGGGGGTGCACACCATCACCAACAACACGGTGGTCAATACGGTCGGCACGCAGATGTACCCGCAGGGGGCGTACTACATCGACGGCGGGAGCTCCAACACCCGGGTAGATATGTACAACAACCTCGGGGTCGACCAAGCCGCCTCGGCCAATAACGGCATGTACGTGGACGGTGGCACCATCGGCTCGCCGGTGGTCGGCTTCAACGTGTTCAATTCGGGCAGCATGAGCGGCGTCGCCGACAACGGCACCAACCGCTTCAACTCGAACACCACCATGAACGGCCTGGCCCCCGCGCCCGGCTCGGACGCCGTCGACGCCGGCAACCCCAACGAGATCTACACCGACCTGGACTTGACGCGCAACGACGCCGGTGCGTACGGCGGCTCGTTCAGCCTCGAAAACTTCCTGCCCGGCGGCGGCTTCGGCCCGCGCGTGTTCTTCGTCAAAGCCCCCCGCCGGGTGCTGATCGGCAACACCGTCGACGTCGAAGCCGCCGGCTACGCGAAGTAACCGGACGACGACCGTCGGCGGTACCTGCGCCGCCGATAGTCGTCGCGGTTGCCGCTTCTTACCACCCACAACCCCTCCTCGCATGAGACAGTACCCTCTCCTCACGGCGCTGCTGTGTGGCCTGCTACTGGTATGCCCGCACCCCGCCGAAGCACAGCGGTCGGTAGCGGCCGCCGAATACTTTATCGGCGCGGTCGATCCCGGCGAAGGGGCCGCCACGCCCCTCGCGGCCGCCGACGGCGCGTTCGACGAAGCCCTCGAAGCGGCGCTGGCCACCTCGGGGGTGTTCGCCACGGCCGGCCCACAGCGAATCAACGTCCGCTTTCGGGGGAGCGACGGGGTCTGGGGAGCCATTTTCGCCACCGTCATCACTGTCGACGAAGAGCTGTCGCCGCCGCGCAACGTGAGCATCACGCAGGCGGAGTACTTCTGGGGCACGGCCGACCCGGGCGAGGGGGGCGGCACGGCGATGCTCGCCTTCGACGGCGACTTCAACGAAGCGCTCGAAACGGCCTTCGTCAGCGGGGGGAACCCGCCGGGCGTGGGCATCCGTCGGCTCAACATCCGGATGCGCGACGCGGCCGGGCGGTGGGGAGACATCTTCTCGGTCGTGGTCAACGTCGACGAAGAGCTGTCGCCGCCGCGCAACGTGAGCATCACCGCCGGCGAGGTGTTCTGGAACGCCGACCCGGGCGAGGGGGGCGGCACGCCGCTGGTGGCGTTCGACAACAACTTCGACGGGGCCGTGGAGCAGGCCGGGAAGACGCTCGGTACTACCGGGCTCAGCGCCGGGCCAAACAAGCTTTCGGTGCGCTTCCGCGACGAGGAGGGGTGGGGCGCTCCGTTCTCAATGGTGGTGTTCGTGGAGGGCTGCACCACCACGCCGCAGGTGGCCATCGCCGAGGGGGGACCGACCACCTTCTGCGACGGCGGCAGCGTGCTGCTGAGCGCCAACCGCACCTTCGACGCCTACGTGTGGCGGAATGCGTTCGGCGACACGGTCTCGACCGAGGCCACGTTCACCGCCACGGTCAGCGGCCGCTACACGCTCACCGTCGACAGCCTGGGCTGCTCGGGGACCTCGACCGCCTCGGACGTGTTCGTCGAGTTGCGCCCGGTCAACACCGACCCCGCCGATACGGTGGTGATCAACGCCTCGGGGCTGACGGCCTACTACCCCCTCGACGGCGACGCCCAGAGTGCCGGCGGCACCTACACGGCCGACGGCACCGTCGCGGGCGGGGTGCAGCCCACCGACAACTACGAGGGTGAGGCCGGGCGGGCGCTCGACTTCGACGGCGCGACGGGCGAGATCAACTTCGGCGATGTGACCGCGCTCAACGGCACGCGGGGCTTCACGATCGCGGGCTGGTTCAAGCAGGACGCGCTCAACGTGCGGGGCGGCATGTTCGCCAAGATCCTGAACAGCAGCAACATGATCCGCGCGCGCACCTGGTCCGACGGCTTCCTCTACGTCTACGTCTACAACGGCGGCGTCTCGTGGGGGCGGTTCGACTACTCGCAGTTCGTGCGGGCGGGCGAGTGGTTCCACTTCGCCATGCGGTACGACGGCACGGCCGCCAACAACGCGGGCCGCCTGAAGGTCTACGTGAACGGGGCCGAGGTCGGGCTGGGCTACAGCGGCACGCTGCCGCCCAACGTGCCCAACCTGGTGGGTACGGACTTTGTCCTGTCCGAAGACGTGAACGTGGCCACGAAGGGCGAAAACTGGAGCGGCGGCATCGACCAGTTCCGCATCTACAAAACGGCCCTCGCGCTCACCGACATCCAGAAACTGGCCTTCGAGAGCCGGAACCCAGTCTTACTCACGCCCGAGGCGGTGTGCGCCGGCGACGCGGGCACGGTCGAGATTTACCCCTCGCAGCCGGGCATCCGCTACCAACTGCGCGACGCTGACGACCAGGAGATAGGGGGCGCGCTGCTGGGCAACGGCGACACGCTGCGCTTCGCCACCGGCCCCGTCGCCACGACGGCGCCCTTCACCTTCCGGGCCTTCAACGCGGTCACGACGGCGTGCGGCGAGGAGA
>JBARYS010000601.1:0-3886 GCA_049648155.1 Catalinimonas sp.
TCCCCCAACTGCCGCCGACCACCACGGCCCGCCCGAAGGTGCCCTTGTGGGCAAAGCGGCCGCGCGGGCGGTAGAGCGACCGCACGGCGGCGGCGTCGGTGAATGCGTAGGGCGTGGACATCTCCGCCGTCGCGCGTGCGTCCAGCCCAATGTCGCCGGCCCACCACCGCCCCACGAAGGCCTCGTTCTCGGGCACCATGAAGGCGAGCTTGGGAAACTGAAACGTGTAGGTCAAGTGCGGGCGCACCACGGCAGTCGCGGCGTTGGTAGGCTGGTCGGCAAACAGCCCCGAAGCGATGTCGACCGACACCACGGTGCGTCCGGCCCCGTTGAGGAAGGCGACCACGGCGGCAGGAAGCCCTTCGAGCGGCCGCGCGAGGCCCGCCCCGAACAGGGCGTCGATCAGCACCATCGTATCGGGCAGATCGCCGGGCAGGTCTTCAGCGCGGGCCACCTCGAACACGTCGGCCTCGGAACGCAGGCGGCGCAGGTTCTCTTCAAAGTCGGGCGAGCCCGTGGCCTTCAGGCGGATTACGTAGGGCCGCGCGTCGTAGCCGTCGGTCCGCAGCATCCGGGCGATGGCCAGCCCGTCGCCGCCGTTGTTGCCCGGCCCGCAGAACACGCCGACGGGCGGGCGGTGCGGAAACTGCTCCTCAAACCAACCGGTGAAGGCGCGGGCGGCGCGCTCCATCAGGTCGACGGAGGCGATGGGTTCGCGGGCAATGGTGAGGCGGTCGAGCGTCCGGGTCTGCTCGGCGGTAAAAATCTTCATGTGGGTGTGTCCTGTAGTTTTTTTCGTTCACGGGGCAGGCAATGCCGAGGTTCGCGCGCCTTGCTCACACCACTGCGCTACTTTTGTCGCAACACTTTTCGCAATGTCTCGATACCTTTTGATCGCGATGGCCTTTGTTTGGGGGTGCAGCAGCGTGCGCAACGACCCCCCGGCCGTGCCTGACGTAATGGACTCCACCGCCTACGAGGCCGCCGCTCCCGGCTCGCTGGTGCCGAGCGTCAATAAGGCCGAGATGGTCTTGCTGCCCGACGCCGAGGGCATACTGCGCGGCCACCTGCTGGGCGACACCCGCCGGGAGGTGTTGGCCTCGGAGCCGCCCAACACCTTTGAGCAGGAGGAAAACGAGCTGCTGCTCACCGTCGACCTCGACAGCACCGAGTTTGCCGACATCACCTACCGCTTCGACGGCGAAGAGTACCTGCGGGGCATTGACGTGCAGGTGTACCTACGTAACGCCGCCTCGCTGACGCTGACATACGACCAGTTCGTCGAACTGTTCAACGGCCGTTACGGGGCTGCCCGCCGCGAAGATTCCACGTACGTCTGGTCCACGCCCGAATTCAATCAGGTGCGCCTGATGCTGATCAACGAGGGGCTGGACCGCGGCATCGACATCTCGATCAAGTAGCCCCCCTTCCAGCTCAGTCGAACACCGTGGGCGCGTTAGGGTCGGCCAGCAGGTCCAGCGCCGTGGCGATCTGGGAGGCCGTGTTGCGCTCCTCCGACAGCGGCGGCAGCGCGTCCGGGGCAAAAAAGTCGGCAGCGAGCGTCTCCGAACCCGCTCGCGGCGCGGCATCGTCGAGCGCAACGCAGGCCACAAACAGCTTGTAAGCGTAGTGCGGCGCGGGCGGATGCGGGTGGCAGCGCTTGTCGAAAACGGCCAGCAGCCGCTCGGCCCGCACCCGTACCGTCGCCTCCTCCCAGGTCTCCTTCTCGGCCGTTTCGCGCGGCGTGTAGCCCACGTCGGCCCAACCACCGGGCAGCGCCCAGCGACCGTCGGCCCGCTCACGGATCATCAGCACCCGCCCGCCGCGCATCACCACCGCACGCACGTCGACCTTCGGCGTGGGGTAGCCGGGCGGCTCATCAAAAAGGGCGGCAATACGCGCAGGCGGCGCGTCCGAAACCTCCGCCCACATCCTCCGCGCCACGTCTTGCAGCGCCTCGTAGCGCTCCCGGTCGTAGCTGTTCTCCGCGTAGCTCAGCCCCGCGTGTGCAATGGCCTGCACCTGTTTAACAAGATCAAGAAACATAAAATCAGCAGAAGGGGAAGCAGAGAACCCCAAAGGGGTGACATGATCATAGAAACGGCAAAAAGAACCCCGAAGGGGTGACATGATCATAGATATCGTTCGTCGTATTCAATTTCAAAACGATCCAGCAGTTCAACGTATTCGTCATGGAAGGTGCGTTGGCGGTGGTGGTGTTCTTGCCGGGCGATGTAGTCGTAGACCCGTTTCACCTGTGATTGTCCGTAGGAGAACGCCCCGTACCCGTTCTGCCAGGCAAACTTTCCCTGCACCCACCCCCTTTGGTTGATGAACCGCGACGAGTTGTTCTTCACGTCGCGCGCCAGATCAGCCACCGACATGTTCGGGCGCAAGCCGACGAAGACGTGCACGTGATCAGCCACACCATTGACGATGAGGGCCTTCTGCCCCTTCTCGGTGATCACGCTCGACATGTAGCGGAACACCTCCTGCCGCCAGGCCGCGTCGAGGAGCTTTTGCCGACCCTTCACGGCAAAAACGAGCTGGATGTTGATTTGTGAGTAGGTACCGGGCATATAGCATCATGTCACCCCTTCGGGGTTGTCGTTATCGTCATACCACCCCTTCGGGGTTATCGTCACGTCACCCCTGCGGGGTTCTGCTCTTGCTTTACCCCTCGTCTGCTTCGCCCTCTAACGATCCACCCTTTCAGGGGTTCCTCCTGCCGGCCTACGCTTCGGAAGCGCCACGCTCGACCATGTCTACGATCTCTTGGGTGATGCCTGATGCTGAGAAGCCGCCGTCGTGGTAGAGGTTCTGCATCGTCACCATGCGGGTGTAGTCAGAGAAGAGCGTCAGCACGTAGTCGGCGCAGGCGTCGGCTGAGGCGTTGCCCAGGGGCGACATCTTGTCGGCGTAGTCGAAGAAGGCGTTGAAGCCACTGATGCCCTTGCCGGCGGTGGTCTGCGTGGGCGACTGCGAGACGGTGTTCACACGCACGCGTTTGCCGTGACCGAGGCGCTGGCCGTAGCTGCGGGCAATGGATTCGAGCACGGCCTTGGCCTGGGCCATGTCGCCGTAGTCGGGGAAGGTCCGCTGCGCAGCAATGTAGCTCAGTCCCACGACCGAGGCCCACTCGTTGTAGGCGTCCAGCTGTTCGCCTACCTGCAACATCTTGTGAAACGAGAGCGCCGAGATGTCGAGCGTCTTCAGGAACCAGTCGTAATTGAGTTGGCCGTAGTCGCGCTTCTTCCGCACGTTGGGGCTCATGCCGATGGCGTGCAGCACAAAATCGACCTTGCCGCCGAGCTTGTCCATCGACTGCTCGTAGAGGCTCTTCAGGTCGTCGACCGAGGTGGCGTCGGCGGGGATTACCTCCGTCTCGCACCGCTCGGCGAGCTCCTGAATCGCCCCCATGCGTAGGGCCACGGGGGCGTTGGTGAGCGTGAAGGTCGCGCCCTCTTCCTTGGCGCGGAGGGCCACTTTCCAGGCGATGGAGTTTTCGTCGAGGGCACCCGAGATGATGCCGCGTTTGCCTTGCAGTAGGTTGTGAGTCATGAGATGGGGGATTCGGGAAAGGGCCGAACGTTGCGCGCCGGAGCCTCCGATGGGGTTGTAGGGTTATGGGCTTAGGGCCCGGAAGGGCCGCAATTTCCGCAAAAGGTCCTAATCAGGTCGGCACCTGCATCACCTGCTCCTCCGCGATCACGAACACGCCGTCGCCGGCGCGGGGGCGCACGGTGGCCGTACCCGTGAAGGCCCCGAATGCGGGCAGCAGCCCCTGTTGCGCGCCGAACCAGTAGCAAGGCAGCCGCAGCGAGGCACCGCCGCCGTTGAGCCGCACGGCCGGGTGCAGGTGTCCCGCCAGCGCGTAGCCGTCGGC
>JBARYS010000602.1:0-2554 GCA_049648155.1 Catalinimonas sp.
GCGTGTGGACGGAACTGCACCACCTGGCCGATGCCGACACCATCGGCGGGGGGCGGAAGCTGGGGTTGCTGATCGGCAACGCCGACGCCTACGTGGCGCTGCTCTGGGCCTCGCTGCTGGGGCTGCTGCTGGCGCTGGTGCTCACCTTCGCGCAGCGGCTGATGGGCCTGCAACACGCCGTCGAGAGCATGATCGAGGGCTTCAAGTCGATCTTGCCCGCCATGCTGATCCTGACCTTCGCATGGGCGCTCTCGACGGTGACCGAAGACCTCCGGACCGGCGACTACCTCACGTCGCTCTTCTCGGGCAACGTCTCGCCGGGGCTGCTGCCTGCGCTGACCTTCGTGCTGGCGGCGGCCGTGGCTTTCTCGACCGGGTCGAGTTGGGGCACGATGGCCATCCTCTACCCGCTGATTCTGCCCGCCGCCTGGGCGCTGGCCGCCGAGGCGGGCCTGCCCGAGGCGGAGGCCATGCGCATCTTCTACCACGTGATCGGGGTGGTACTGGCCGGGGCGGTGCTGGGCGACCACTGCTCGCCGATCTCCGACACGACCATCCTCAGCTCGCTGGCGAGCGGCTGCCACCACATTGCCCACGTGCGCACGCAACTGCCCTACGCGCTGACGGTGGGCGGCGTGAGCTTGTTCATCTCGGGCGTGATGTTCAACCTCGGTGCCCCCTGGTGGATCAACTACCCGCTGGGCTTCGGGCTGCTCTACCTCGTGGTGCGATACGTGGGGCGGCCGGTGGCCGAGATGCCGGCCGAGGAGCCCGTTGCCGCACGGGCGTGATCGGTGCAGGGGCCACAACGACAAAAGCCCCGGCCAAGCGGCCGGGGCTTTTGGGTTCACCCCACCATACTATTCAACGCTTCAGACCATCCGGTTTAGAAACTTCTCGTCCATGCGGATGTGCTTGACGGGCGAGAAGTGGTTGACCTCCACCTTGTCGAACTTATCCATCAGCACCTGTATCTTCTGGTCTTTGTTCTTTTTCGATTCGCTCGACGACGTCTTGAGAATCTTGGTGAACAAGATCACGTGATCGCAGGTCTCCTTACCCATGATGCGGATCTGCCGCTGGATGCTGTTTGTGACCTGGTTGAAAAGGTCGTAATCGTTCATGAGGCAGTATTGTAATGCCAGCAGCAGCTTGATCTCCAGTTGCGCCTTGGGGTAGCGCTTCAGGCTCAGCTCGTTGAGCATGTTGTTGAGCCAGCGGGCGGCCTCGTCGTAGCGGTTGGCGTAGAAGCAGCTCAGCGCGCGGTACGAGATGTAAGTGATGTACTTCGGTACGTCGTTCAGGTCGTTCTCGTACTCTTCGAACAACTCCCTGTTCTCTTCGTACATCTCGCCCTCCAGCTCCATGCGTACGTGGCGGTCGACCTTCGTGAAGAGGAACTGCGCCGGGAAGGTGTAGAGGCCGTAGTTCGACAGCAGCGTGGCGGCGTGCTCGTTGGTGTCTTCAAAGAACTTCTCGGCCTTGCGGTACACCTTGTAGTAGTTGTAGTACTCAAGCTTGAGAAACTCGAACACCAGCTTCAGGTTGTAGTAGATCGCGTCGAGGTAGTACTGGTCGAAGTGCCGCTGCACGTTGCTGATCACGTCCTCGATGGGCTCGGCGTCGGGGTCTTCCGACTCGGCGGGGTTCACGAACAGCCGGTGAAAGATGTTCATGCAGCTCTGGTAAACGTAGAGGCGGTGCGACTGGTAGAGGTCGGCCACGTTCTGCATCTGTTGCTTGAGGATGTCGAGCTGCATCCGGTCCGTCTCGTCGCCGCTCAGGAAGTAGTCGCCGTACTTCTTGAAATATTCGGCCAGCAGGTCCTCAGCCTTGTCGACAGCCAGCATGTAGGCCACGTGTTTGTTGTAGAGCTGCTTGTAGGTGAAGTGCTCGGGCGCATTGATGTGCAGCTTCTTGAGCGTCTTGTAGACCACCGTCAGCTCGTTCGAGAGGTCGTAATCGAGCAGCTCTTTTTCCAGCTTCTTCAGCGTGGCGATGGCGATGGCCCGCTTCTTCGTAAAGACGATGTCGCTGATGTTGGCGACTTTTTTCAGCAGGTCGGTGCGCGGGTTCTCCATCTGCTGCAGCAGATACTCTTCGATCTTCTGGTTCAGGCGCGACCGCAGCGTGTAGTACGCGTTGGTGTTGACGTCGAGCGCCTCCATGATCTTGGTGTCGGAGAGCTGTTTCTCCCGCATGTACTTCAGCAAGTAAGCCGACTTCTCCGCGTTACTGTCGATCAACTGATCATAAATCGACTGATAATCGTCGCCTGAAAGCTGCTTGATGATGTTTTTGAGCTTAGCCATACTGTAAAGGATATAAATGAACGGGTAGGGTGAGGTGTATTTCCTGAAGTGCTCCGAAGGTATGCAGATTCCGGCGGCGGCCCGGTCCGGGATGCCGGGACCTTACATAAATATTACGCATAATTCGGTTTTGTTTCGCGCATTGGGGAATTGTTTCTGTTGCGCTCGAAAAAAACTTACGTAAGAAAGCCCCCTTATCCGCCGGTGATGCTCGCCGCAAAGGGCGTAAGTAAGACATACAC
>JBARYS010000603.1:0-1540 GCA_049648155.1 Catalinimonas sp.
CTTTGGATGCTTTCGCTCGCCGCCGCCCGGGCGCAGACCGTCGCGGGGCGCGTGTTCGACGGTAACACCCGCCGTCCGCTGGTGGGGGTGAGTGTCGCCGCCACCAATGGCCGGGGCGCGGTGACCGACACGGCCGGGAGCTTCGTGCTCAACGCCGCCGGGGGCGGGCCGCTGCGCTTCTCCTACGTCGGTTATCACCCGGCGAGCGTGGTCCTGCTCGGTGGTGAGGACTTTCTGCTCGTGGCCTTGCGCCGCGCCGAGCAAACGCTGTCGGAGGTGGTCGTGACCGGCTACGAAGACCGGCGGCCGCTGGCCGAGGTGGCAGGGCCGGTATCCGTGGTGCGTGCCGACGACATCCAGCGGTTCGACCGCACCTCGCTGCTGCCCGCCCTGAACACGCTGCCGGGCGTGCGGATGGAGCAGCGGGCGGCGGGCAGCTACCGCCTGGCCATCCGGGGCAGTCAGCTGCGGGCGCGGTTCGACGTGCGCAACGTGCGCGTCTACTGGAACGACGTACCCCTGACGAACCCGGCGGGCAATACCTACCTGAACCTGGTCGACCCGGTGGCCTTCGGGCGTGCCGAGGTGCTCAAGGGGCCGTCGGGTACGCTGCACGGGGCGGGCACGGGCGGCGCGGTGCTGCTCTACACGCCCGACGACGCCCCCCTCGGGACGACGGCCACCCTCCGCGCCACGGTGGGGTCGTACGGCCTCTACCGCTTCGGCACCCAGGTGCAACACCGCGACGACCACCTTGACCTGCACCTGACGCACGCGCGGCAGCACCTGAACGGCTACCGTGAAAACAACGAGCTGGACCGCGACTTTACGGACCTCCTGGTGCGCTACCGTCTGCACGACCACCACACGCTGGCGCTGCACACTTGGTACGCCGACCTCGAATATGGCATCCCCAGCGGGCTGACGGCCGAGCAGGCTGCCGAAAACCCCCGGCAGGCGCGGCCCGGCAGCGAGCGGCAGCGGTCGGGCCTCTTGAACCGCACCGGGCAGGGCGCCCTCATCTGGACCTTCACGCCCCATGAGCGCCTCGCCTGGACCACCTCGGCCTACGGACGGACCACCACCTTCGAGAATCCTTTTTTGTTCGACTACGACCGCAACCGGGAACAGAGCGTGGGGGGGCGGTCGCGCCTCGCCTACCAGCCCCTGCCGATGCTCCGCCTGCAGGTGGGCGCGGAGGCACAGCGGGGCACCGAGGCGATCCGTACGTTCGACAACCGGAACGGCGTGGCCGTCGACACCGCCCTGCGGCAGGCCGACGACGTGACGACCCAACTGGCGCTCCTTTTCGGGCAGGCCGACCTGGCCCCGTGGGGCGACCACCTGCGGCTCACGGCGGGCCTGAGCGTGAACCAACTCCGCTACGACCTGCTGCGGACCGCCGGCGACGACCCCGGAACCTTCGCGCAGCGCTTCGACCCAGTCTGGTCGCCGCGCCTGGCGCTGGTCGGGGCGCCCACGGCGGGGCTGACGTTGCACGCCAGCGTGAGCACCGGCTTTTCGCCGCCCACCCTGGATG
>JBARYS010000604.1:0-2631 GCA_049648155.1 Catalinimonas sp.
ACCCTAACCATCGCTTCTGTGGGAAGTCTCTGCGCCTCAGGCCGGCGATCCGTGGGTCGCGCAATCCAATATCGGGGCCCGCCCCGAATGACCTGCAGCGCCAAAGGCGTCGGCGCGGTTCGCCATACCCGCGCTGGATCATCGACTTGAGGAGAGATCGTGCGTAGATGGATTCCGACCCTTGGAGCCACCGCCCTGGCCTGCGGGGTGATCGTCACAGCGCCGATCACCAGCAGCGCAGCGGAGTTGGACGTGTCCACCGGAGCCGACAGCATCGACGCTGGCAGCCTTCGGGCTGCCATCATCGAGGCCAACGGCAGCGACGGTGCGGACACCCTGACCCTGGACGGCGGGACGACCTACACCCTGGACCTTGCCGGAGCGGGTGAGGACGAAGGCGCCACTGGCGATCTCGACGTCACCGGAGAAACCGTCGTCGAGGGCAACGGCGCGACGATCGACGCTTCGGCGCTCGGAGACCGTGCGTTCCACGTGCTGGCAGCGGGCAATCTGACCCTCGTCGACGTCACGGTGACCGGCGGCACGGCCGACGACGAGCCCTCCGGCGAGGGTGGTGGCAGCGGCGGCGCAGTGCTCAACGCGGGCAGCCTCACCGCCACCGGCGTCACGATGAGCAGCAACAGCGCCATGCGAGCGGGAGGCGCCATCGAAGGCTCCGAAGGCTCCACCACAACGCTTGAGGGCTCGACGTTGTCCGACAACTCGGCGGGTGAGGCTCCCGGCAACGGTGGTGGCTTGCACATCACGGGTGCGGGAGACGCGACCATCACGGACACCGCGGTGACCGGCAACACTGCGGCTCTGGAGGGAGGCGGCCTCTGGAACGGCTCCGGCACCATGACGGTGACCGGCGGCACGATCACCGGCAACACCGCTTCGGGCGCCGAGGCTGACGACGGCGGTGGTGGCCTTTTCAACAACGGTGGGACGCTTGTCGTCAACGATACCGAGGTATCCGGCAACACGGCAGACGGTGAGGCCGGATCCGGCGGTGGGATTCTGAACTTCGGGGGCAGCCTCGAGGTGAGCGAGTCCAACATCGACAGCAACGACAGCGTGCGCGCCGGTGGTGGCATCGAAGCCACCGACGGGAGCAGCACCTCGTTGAAGGGTGGGACGCTCTGGCAGAACAGCACGGGCGGCGCCCCGGGCAACGGTGGCGGCCTGCACCTGACCGGTGCCGGCACGGTCGACGTCACCGGGACTGTGGTGGCTGACAACACCGCGGCCGCCGAGGGCGGTGGTCTCTGGAACTCCGTCGGCGGCACGATGACGGTGACTGACGCCACGGTCAGCTCCAACACCGGCTCGGGTGCCGACGCTGACCAAGGTGGCGGGGGACTGTTCAACGACGGCGGGTCCCTGACCGTGACGGGGAGCACGGTGAGTGAGAACGTTGCCGACGGTGCCGCGGGCTCCGGCGGTGGCTTCCTGAACAACGGTGGAACGCTCGACGTGAGTGGCAGTGATGTCCTCGACAACACCTCCGTGCGCGCCGGTGGTGGCATCGAAGCCGCCGTCGACGGCAGCGAAACCACGGTCAGCGACAGCCTCCTGGCGGGCAACTCGACCGGAGACAACCCGGGTAACGGTGGTGCCTTGCACCTGACCGGCGCGGGGACGGTGGCCGTGGAAGAGTCGACAGTCTCCGGCAACTCCGCGGCCAACCAGGGCGGCGGGCTGTGGAACTCCGCAGGCGGCACCATGACCGTTAGCGCGACCACGCTGAGCGAGAACAACACCGACGGACAGGGTGGTGGCCTCTACAACGACGGCGGCACCCTGGAGGTGGCCAACAGCACGGTGAGCACGAACACCGCGGACAGCGGTGGCGGAGTCTTCTCCGACTCCGGCGACGTCTCGCTGCTGCACACCACGGTCGCGCTGAACAGTGATGGCTTGGCTGGATCGATCGAGATCGGCAACAGCATCGTGGCAGCCAACGACGGTGCTGACGGCACGGACGAAGTCACCAGCATCGGTGGCAACGTCGTCGGCGACTCGATCAGCGCGGGGAGCGACGACGTGGGCAACGTCTCCGATCCCGGCCTGGGCGACCTGGCCGACAACGGTGGTCCGACCCTGACGCACATGCCCGTCGAAGGAAGCCCCGCGATGAATGTGGGTCTGCCTGGCATCGCGTTGGACGTCGACCAGCGTGGTGCGCCCCGCGACGGGCAGCCGGATGCCGGCTCGGTCGAAATCGGTGAGTACGACGACGAGGACGGTCGCGCCGGAAACGGTGGCGGCGACGACATGACGCCGGCCGCTCCGGCCGCGCCGGTCGAGGCGGAGCCCACCTTCACGGGCTGATCACCACATCGCGACCTTCTGCGGCGCGGCGAGGCCATCCACGGATGGCGTCCCGCGCCGCATTCGTGGCGCGGGGGCTCCTCTACGCGTCTGCGCCGCGCGGGTCGGGTGCTCACGCCGCATACACTTGCGATCATGCCTGCACTGTCCCGCGACGATGTCGCGCACGTGGCCATGCTCGCCAGGATCGAGCTTTCCGAGGATGAGCTGGACCGTTTCGCCGGACAGCTCGGGCAGATCGTCGGATGGGTGGGCCAGATCAACGAGGTGGCAGCCGCCGACGTGCCCCCGATGTCG
>JBARYS010000605.1:0-4083 GCA_049648155.1 Catalinimonas sp.
GTCAGGGGCGTGCCCAGCAGGAGGTAGGGCAGCCGCAGCCCCACCACCAGCAGCAAAAGCACGATGATGCGGAGGGGCGAGAAGGTACGAAAAAACCCGAGCACGGCGACGAACTTTTACGGGTGGATGGGGCTTTCCTACAACCGGAAAGCTGCGAATGTAGCCGGAAAAAGCCAACGTGCCGCCGCCCATTGCGCACCCTTTGAGGTGCTTTGTGCGTTGCTTCGGTGCTCGGCGCCGCCCTTTTTCCGAAACTTGCGCCGCCTTACCTTCATGGAGAGTCAACGACAACAGAAATACGCCCGCCTGCTGCAACGCGACCTGGGGGAGATCCTTCAGCGCGACGTGAAGCACTGGTTTGAGGGCTCGTTTATCACCGTCACCCAGGTGCGAATTAGCCCCGACCTGCGGCTGGCGAAGGTTTACCTCAGCTTCCTCGCTACCAAGCGCGCCCCCGAAATGCTGGAGCGCGTCGAGGAGCGCGGCAAGCAGATCCGCCATCACCTGGCGCAGCGCATCCGCAACCAGGTACGCGTAATTCCCGAACTGCACTTCTTTCTGGACGATACCGCCGAGTACGCCGCCCGCATTGACGCGCTGCTCGATAAGATCGACATCCCCCCTCCCGACGACGATGACCCCGCAGACGACCACCCGGCGTCGTGACGCCTGTCACATGCACTACGAGACGCTCAAATCGAATTTAGACCGGCTCTTCGGTAAAAACCGCTTGGCCCGCCGGCTCTTCTACCAGTTGCTCGACCTGCTGCTGCTCCGCTCTTGGCACCTGCACCGGGAAGTCAAGCTCTGGGCGCGCGACCACGCCGGGCAGCCCGCTCACATTCTGGACGCGGGCACCGGCTTCGGGCAGAACGCCTACTGGCTGAGCCGCCGCTCGCCGAAGTGGAGCGTGCTGGCCGTCGACAAGCGCAAAGACCGCGTCTGCGCCTGCAACCAGTTCTTCCACGAGGCGGGGGTCGACAACGTCTTCTGCCGCACGCAGGACCTGACCCGCCTGGAGACGCCCCGCGCCTTCGAGTTGGTGTTGTCGGTCGACGTGCTCACCTACGTGGAGGAAGACGTGCAGACGCTCACGAACCTCTACGACGCCCTCAAGCCCGGTGGGATGCTGCTGATCTGCAGCCCCACGCACCGCGCCGGGGGCATCGCCCTCGACGGGCAGGACCTCCGCGAGGAAGCCCAGCGTGGCAACGCCCAACGCATCCGCACCGGCTACGACAAGCAAGAGCTCCGTGCTAAGCTGCGGGCGGCGGGCTTCAAGAAGATCGCCATGCGGTACATCTACGGCCCCGCCGGGCGGCTCTCCTGGCTCCTCTCGATGCGGTGGCCTGGGCAGTGGCTGAGCCGCTCCTCGGCGGTGGTGGCGTTGCTGCCGCTCTACTACCTGCTGGTCTACCCGGTCTGTTTCGTGCTCAACTGGCTCGACATGCGGCGCAACCACCGGCGCGGCATGGGGCTGCTGGTGAACGCCTGGAAAGAAGAAGCCCCGGCGACGCGGCCCGACCCGATCCCGGCCGACGAGCTCACTCCCGTGGAAGCCCCGCGCCCGTGAACCTACCCTTCTACATCGCCCGGCGCTATTTCTCCTCCGGTAAGAAGAAGAGCTTTATCAGCATCATCTCGGTGCTGTCGATGCTGGGCGTGGCGGTGGGCGTGGCGGCGCTGGTGATCGCCCTTTCGGTCTTTAACGGGCTGGAAGACCTGATCCGCCGCTTGTACGGCACCTTCGACCCGCAGCTACAGATCACGGCCGTCACGGGCAAGTCGTTTGAGATCGACAGCACCCAACTGCGGCGGCTGGAAGCGACCGAGGGCGTGCGCTACGTCACGGAGGTGATCGAAGACAACGCCCTGCTGCGCTACCGCGATGCGCACATCGTGGTGAAGCTCAAGGGCGTAAGCGACAACTTCACGCAACAGTCGCGGCTCGACTCGGCGATGATCGACGGGCAACTGCGCCTCACGGCGGGCGAACGGGACTACGCCATCGTGGGGCTGGGCGTGCAGTACGCGCTCAACATCACGACGGAGGCACGACGGGAGGCGCTCTCGGACCCCTCCACGGGACTCTACCCGCTACAGTTCTGGCACCCTAAGCCCGACATCCGCGCGGGGGCGGGGCTGAGCCCCGAGCAGGCGTTCACGCGCCTCAACATCCAGCCGGGGGGCGTGTTCAGCATCGAACAGCAGTTTGACGACAATTACGTGTTCGTGCCGCTGCGCTTCGCCCAGGAGCTGACCGGCTACGAACACCGCCGCACGGCGCTGGAGATTCAGGCCACGCCGGGGGCCGACCTGCGGGCCGTGAAGCGGCGTGTGCAGACCCTGATGGGCGAGGCGTTCTCGGTGCGCGACTCCGACGAGCAGCACGCCGGCCTGATCCGGGCCATCCGCGTGGAGCGGCTGTTCGTGTTTCTCACCTTCGCCTTCATTCTGGGCATTGCTTCGTTCAACATCTTCTTCTCGCTCAGCATGTTGGCCATCGAGAAGAAGCACGACGTGGCCGTGCTCTTTGCTCTAGGTGCGACGCCCGGCTTCGTCCGGCGGCTCTTTCTGAGCGAGGGGGCGCTGATCGCCTTTACGGGCGCGGCGGTGGGGCTCACCATCGGCCTCGCGTTCGGGCTGATCCAGCAGGCGTACGGCGTGGTGCCGATGGGCATGAACACGGCCATCCTCGACGCTTACCCCGTCAAGCTGCAAGCCTCCGACTTCGTGCTGTCGGGCGTGCTGATTGTGCTCATCACGCTGGCGGCTTCCTACCGCCCCGCCATGCAGGCGGCCCGCACCTCGGTGGTTGAGCAGGTGTCGCGGTAAGAGGCGTTAACGAAAGGTTAAAGGCCCCGCGCCCCGGCGGAAGCTCGGCGGAGGTTGCGTAACTTCGCCGTTGCTTACGTTCGATGATTCGTACCCTCTTTTAACATGCTGGAATTCAAGAAGTTAAACGACCTCGTGGGCTGGGGTGTGTTTGCGGTGGCTACTCTCGTGTACGTGCTCACTATCGAGCCGACAGCCAGTTTCTGGGACTGTGGGGAGTTTATCGCCTGTTCTTACAAGTTGCAGGTACCCCACCCACCGGGCGCGCCGCTCTTCTTGTTGGTGGGCCGCCTCTTCTCGCTGCTGGCCTTCGGCGACCTGGAGCAGGTGGCCTTCTGGGTGAACATGGTCTCGGCGCTGTCGAGCAGCTTCACGGTGCTGTTCCTCTTCTGGACCATCACGCTGCTGGCGCGCAAGGTGGTGACGGGCCGCGACGTGGCCGCCCTCGCGCCGACCTACACCGTGGGGCAGACGGTGGCCATTCTGGGCAGCGGCGTGGTCGGTGCGCTGGCCTTTACCTTCTCCGACTCGTTCTGGTTCTCGGCCGTCGAGGCTGAGGTGTACGCCATGTCGTCGCTGTTCACGGCGCTGGTGTTCTGGGCCATCCTGAAGTGGGAGACGCTCGCCGACCGCCCCGGGGCCGACCGCTGGCTGATCCTGATCGCTTACCTGATGGGCCTCTCCATCGGCGTGCACCTGCTGAACCTGGTGACCATCCCCGCGTTGGGCTTCGTCTACTACTTCCGCCGTTACAAGGAGGTCAAAGCCGGCGGCGTGATCATCACGCTGGCCGTCTCGGCGGTGATTCTGGGCGTGATCCTGGTCGGCATCATTCCGGGGCTGCCGAGCGTGGCGGGGCGCTTCGAGCTCTTCTTCGTCAACAGCCTCGGGCTGCCGTTCGGGGCGGGCATCATCTTCTTCGTGCTGCTCTTCGTGGGGGCGCTGGTGTGGGGCATCCGTTACTCGATCCAGCGGGGGCTGGTGCCGCTCAACACCGCGCTGGTGGCGTTCGTGTTCATCCTGATCGGCTACGCCTCGTACGGCATCATCCCGATCCGCTCAAACTACAACCCGCCCATCGACGAGAACGACCCCGAGAACATCATCTCGTTCGTCTCTTACCTGAAGCGCGAGCAGTACGGCGACCGCCCGCTGCTCTACGGCCCGCAGTACACCGCCCGCCTGGTGGACCAGGAGCGCGGCGCGGCCCTCTACCGCAAGGCCGACGACAAGTACGAGGTGTACGAC
>JBARYS010000606.1:0-2648 GCA_049648155.1 Catalinimonas sp.
CGTCATCTCGGGGGTGTTGACGCTGCTGATCCTGGTGTTGTCGGAGATCATTCCCAAGACCATCGGGGCGAACTATTGGAAGTCGCTGGTGCCCTTTACCGTTCAGACGCTGCGCATCATCATCTGGGCGCTCTACCCGCTGGTGTGGATGGCGCAGGTACTCACGCGGCTGCTGTCGAAGAAAGATAAGGAGCCGAACATCAGCCGGGAAGAGATCTCGGCGATGGCCGACATCGGTCAAGAAGCGGGCATCTTCGAAGAGAGCGAGTCGCGCATCCTCAAGAACCTGATCCGCTTCAAATCGATCAAGGCCGAGGACATCATGACGCCCCGCACGGTGGTGATCGCTTACCCCGACACGATGACGCTACAGGAGGTCTACGAAGACCCGCAGTACCGCAAGTTCACGCGCGTGCCGATCTACCAGCAATACCGCGACAACGTGCTGGGCTTCATCCACAAACACGACGTGCTGGCGCACTTGGCCAACGACGAGCACAAAAAGCTGGTTACGGAGGTGGTCCGTGAGATGCTGGTGGTGCGCACCGGCACGACCATGCCGAAGCTGTTCGAGCGCCTCCTGGAGGCCCGCGACCAGATCGCCCTGGTGGCCGACGAGTACGGCGGCATGGCGGGCGTGGTGACGATGGAAGACGTAATAGAGACGCTGCTGGGCATCGAAATCATGGACGAGTTCGACAGCACCCACGACATGCAGGCGTACGCCCGCGAACGGTGGCGGCGGCGCGCCGAGAAGTTGGGCCTCCTCGAAGAGCTTGAGTCGCAACAGGAAGAGAAACGCGACGCGGTACAACTGGGCCTTACTGGTGGCCGGCTGCCGCAGAACGTGACGCCGCCCCTCCCCTCGCCTTCTGACAACCCCAAGTCGTAGCATCTGAGTCTGGTGTCTCGGCATCGCACACCCATGACTCTCCAGGCGTCCGGTGTCCGTGTCGCTATTTTATTTACAGAAGTCTTGCCCTTTGCCCAACCGTACTCTCCAGAAGTTTTCTCGCCTGCTGCTCACGGTTCTCAACAGCATCGGCTTCCGAACAACCATTCTGGCGCTGGTGTTTCTGGTGGTCTCGATCAGCATGGTGTGGGTGGAGCAGACGCTCGACCTGACTTTCTTTACCGACGCGGCGCAGTTCTGGCTCATCCAGGATCACAAAAAACGCCCCCTACGTGATGTAGAGGGCGTTTTTACGTAGTGCCGGGACAGTATGCGGGACGGTTTTGCCTATTGCTTCCCGTGCGTTGCTCCCCCGGCGGTGCTGCTTGTGGGGTTACAGATTTTACACTTTTTACACTTTTAAAAAAGCACCCGCCGGGGAACACGGCCCTACGACTGTTCCAGCAAATCGCGGTGGACTGTTCGCAGGAAGGACACGTCGTCGGGGAGGGTGAGGGCCTTTATGCAGTCGGTCAGCGTCTCGCCTTCGACGGTGACTTCGTAGGCGCGACCGCCTACGAAGGCCAGCTTTGCAAGTGCCCTAAAAGAAGCTGAGTTCGTGGGTTTTGTCCTGAGACAGTGAGACAAGTGAGACAGTTGAGACAATGCGCCTTGGTGTAGCGTACGGGCTGCTTTTTGTCTCATCGGGCTGTCTCACTTGTCTCACCGCGTTTCGGGGTGCACGGTGGGGCGTGAGACAAGTGAGACAAGCAAATGAGACAAATAACGCCCTCTACGGGCTGCAAACGCCCATTGTCTCACTTGTCTCACCTGTCTCACCTGTCTCAATACCTTTTGAAGTACTGACCCGTCCGAAGCTTGTCAAAGACGCCCCGATCTTTTAGCCAGCGATGGAAGGTGGCTCGTGACATGCCGTTTTCCTTCGCCAGCGCGACGCCTTCGCCAGCCGTGAACGTGTCGGGCAAGGCGGCGTACAGCTTCTTCCGTTGATCGTCGAGGGTAGCCGTCGGGTCGGTGCTCATTGCTTCCAGTGCCCGTACTGCCGTCGCCCGGAAGTAGCCGCACAACTGCACCGCCGCCCGCATCGTCTCCGCGCTCACCAGCAGCCCGTCAGGTTGCAGAGGGGCGTCATGGTCGATGATCTTCCCGGCTTCGCTTGCCAGGTGCAGCAGCAGGGCCAACCGTAGCGCGTACTGTTCCAGCTTCGAGAGCGTAGCCCGCAGCGTGTCGTCGGTGGCCGCGTTGATCGTGTCGATGTTGGCCCGCACGAACGCGCCGAACACCTCGGCCGCTTCCGGGCTTAGGCTCACCTCCCGGCGGTCGGCGTCCGGGTCGTAGTCAGCCTCCCGCAGGACTTTGATCAGACGGCCGTACGTAGCGACGGTGGCCGCGTCGGGTTCCCGGTCGGTGGGGTAGGGCTTCCGCACGGCGGCGGGCCAAAACAGCAGCATCCGGGCAAGGAAGCCGCTTGCCGTCCGGCTCCCCGCTCCGAGTTCAGGCAGCAGGCCGGGTTGGATGCCGCCCGCTACCGGCACGTGCGGCCGTTCGATCAGCAGGTCTTCCCGCGTAACACGGCTCACCTTCGCCGGGGCGTGTAGTCCACCGTTCCACGGTTCCAGCCAGAAAGCTTCGTCCCCGCCCCCGCCCTTCCGGTAGCGGTAGATGCCGTCCAGCCAGCCGCGCAACTCGTCAGCGTGCAGCAGTACGCCGCGCGGCGTTTCGTCCAGTAGCACCC
>JBARYS010000607.1:0-3498 GCA_049648155.1 Catalinimonas sp.
CCATTATGGACAACGAGAGCGGCGTGACGCGCGACCGCCACTACGGCCACGCCGAGTGGACGGGCGTGCACTTCACGGTGGTCGACACGGGCGGCTACGTGGTGGGCTCGGAAGATAAGTTCGAGGGGGCCATCCGCGAGCAGGTGCAGATCGCGCTCGAAGAGTCGGCGCTGGTGCTGTTTATGGTCGACGTCGACACCGGCCTGCTGGGTCTCGACGAAGAGTTCGCGCAGGTGCTGCGGAAGAGCAAGCGTCAGGTGCTGCTGGTAGCCAACAAGTCCGACACGTTCGAGCGCCGCCACCTGGCCTCCGAGTTCTACGCCCTCGGCATGGGCGACCCCATCCCGGTGTCGGCGCAGAACGGCTCGGGTACCGGCGAGCTGCTCGACGAGGTGGTGCGCCACCTGCCCGCGTCGGACGAGGAGGACCCAGACGCCGGGGTGCCGCGCATCGCCATTTTAGGGCGGCCCAACGTGGGCAAGTCGTCGTTCGTGAACGCACTGATCGGGCAGCCGCGCAACATCGTCACGGAGGTGGCCGGCACCACCCGCGACGCCATCAACACGCGCTACAAGGCCTACGGCAAGGACTTTATTCTGACCGACACGGCCGGGCTGCGGCGGAAGTCGCGCGTGCACGACAACATCGAATTCTACTCCGTGATGCGCTCGCTGCGGGCGCTCGAAGACGCCAACGTCTGCGTGGTGATGCTCGACGCCACGCGCGGCATCGAGGCGCAGGACGTGACCATCGTCTTCCTGGCCGCCCGCCGCCGCAAGGGCATCGTGATTCTGGTCAACAAGTGGGATGCCGTCGAGAAAGACGACCGCACCTACCTGGAGTTCGAGCGGGCCATCCGCGAGCGCCTCGCACCCATGGGCTGGATTCCCATCGTGTTCATCTCGGCCCTGACGAAGCAGCGTGTGTTTCAGGCCGTCGAGAAGACCATCGAGGTGTACGAAAACCTGAGCAAGCGCGTGCCGACCTCACAGCTCAACGACAAGCTGCTGCCCGACATTCAGCGCAACCCGCCGCCCGCCTCGCGGGGCCGTTACGTGAACATCAAGTACATCACGCAACTGCCGACGCGCACGCCGAGCTTCGCCTTTTTCTGCAATCTGCCCAAAGAGGTCAATGAGCCCTACGCCCGCTACGTCGAGAACCGCCTGCGTGAATATTTCGACTTCGAGGGCGTGCCGATCAACATCTTCTTCCGGAAGAAGTAGCGCCGGTCGCCCTGGTGCACAAGGTGTTTTTGCGCGGACACTGGTTTCGACCGGAAGTCTTCGTGCCGATCAGCAACCCGGTGCGGCCGGATGCGTTAATTGTGGCTTAACAGACTCATCACATGCGTAGATTTTTGACGTTTTTACTGGTCGGCGGTGCGCTGCTGGCCACGGCGTGCGCCAAGGAAGGTGCCGAGCGCGAAGCCCTCGACACGCCGATGCAGAATGCCCCCGCGCCCGGCGGCGACGCTACCGAAGACATCGTCGAGCCGGCCGACACCATCGACCGCTCCGGCGAGGGCGAATTTCAGTAGCCCTACTTTTTCACTTCTCAACTTTTTCGATGATGAAGCAACTCCTCTCCCTCCTGCTGCTCGTGGCGCTGCTACCGGTGGCCTGCACCGAGCGCAACGCCAACTACACCGACGCCGAAGAGACGCGCGAAGAGCTCGGCAACGAAGACTACTCGGTGAACGAAGACGACGTGGAGCCGGTCACGGTGGGCGACACCGTAGCGACCGACACCACGGGCGCCGACACCACGGGCGGCATGTAGCTTAGAAATAGACGTTCATCAGCAGCGCCCCCGCCGTGTTGAAAGTGTTCCGACGCGGGCCGCCGGTGAAGCCAACGCCCTCGCCCTCGCCCACGATCACGTAGTTGAGCTGCGCCTTTGCGCCGAAGCTCAGGTGCGGGTTTAAGAGCGTGTTTGGATTTTGCTTTTGGCGCGAGCGCCGCCAAACTTCGTTTTGAACGAGTCGAGAGGAGTGAGCGTGGCCCAAGCTACGCGATCGAAGCGCGAGGAAGTGCAGCATGAAATTGGGCAAGCACAGCCCAAAGGGCAGAGTCCAAAACACGCTCTAAGAACACCTCGCCGCCGAACGCCCCGCCGAGCAGGACGTCGGTCCGGCTCTGGGCGTCCGTGTTTCCGGTGCTGAGGCCTGTAACGCCCGGCGCGCAGCACCGCGCTTTTCCGGACCTTTGTCGGCGTGCTGCGCCACATCTTCAGTACGTTCGTCAGCAAGGTCCTCTCGGCCGCCATCAACTTCGGCGTCATCATCCTGACCACCCAGTTTCTGGGGCCAGACGGGCGTGGGCAGATCAGCCTGTTCGTAGCCGACATCGCCCTGGTGATCCTCACGGCGCAACTGGTGGGCGGCCCGGCGCTGGTCTACCTCGCCGCCCGCCACCGGCCGTTCGCCCTCGCGGTGGTCTCGTACGCCTTTGCTCTGCTGGCGGGAGTGGTGGGCCCGTCCGTGCTCGTGCTGCTCGGTCAGGTGCCGCCGGGGCTGGAGGTTCATCTGTTCACCCTGGCGGTGCTGGAGTCGCTGCACGCCGTGCAGACCGTCTTTTTGCTCGGGTGGGACCTGCCCCGCCGCAACCGCATCCAACTGGTACGCAGCGTCTTGCAGATGGCTACGCTCCTGCTGCTCTTTTACTTTCAGACGCCGGCGGTGATGCACTACGTCTGGGCATTTTACGTCGGCAGCGGCTGGGTGATGGTCGCCAGCGGGCGGGCCGTCTGGCCCCGGCTGCGGCCCTTCACGCTGCGGCGGCTGCCGGTGGTGGCGCGGCTGGTGGTGCGCATGGGCAGCCAAGCGCAGGTGTCGAACATTATTCAGTTTCTGAACTTCCGTCTGAGCTACTACTTCCTGAACGCCTTTGTCGACGTGGGGGCCGTGGGGCTCTACTCCACCGGGGTGATGCTGGCCGAGTCGATCTGGGTGGTCAGTCAGAGCATCGGCACGGTGCAGTATTCGGTGCTGACGCAGCAGCGTGACCGCGACTACGCCGTGCGCGTGTCGGGACAGATGGCCAAGCTGAGCGGGTGGGTCTGCCTGGTGGCCGTGGGGGGGCTGCTGCTGCTGCCGCCGTCGCTGCTGCGCTTGGTGTTCGGGCCGGAGTTCGGCGACCTGGGGGGCGTCATCAACACACTCGCGCCGGGCGTGCTGGCGCACGGGGTGACCGTGCCGCTGAACCACTACTTTTCGAGCCGGGGGCGCTACGGCGTCAACATCCGCATCTCGCTGGTGGGCCTCGCGGTGACGCTGGTGGCGTGCGGCGTGCTGATTCCCACGCTGGGGGCCACGGGCGCGGGGCTGGCGGCGAGCGCGGCGTACGTGGCGATGATGGTCTACGTGCTCTACCGCTTCCGGCGCGACAACGGCTTCCGCCTGCACCAACTCCTCCCCACCGCCGCCGACGCCCGGGCGCTGCGCGGGGGGCTGCGCCGCCTCCTGCGCCGGTAACATTTCGGGGAAGTCACGTGTTG
>JBARYS010000608.1:0-3634 GCA_049648155.1 Catalinimonas sp.
CATCCAGGCCATCCTGTCGGGCACGCTCAACTACCTCTTCAACGAGCACTCGGCCGAGATACCCTTCAGCCAGGTGGTGCGCCGCGCCAAGGAGCTGGGCTACGCCGAGCCCGATCCGCGCATCGACCTGATGGGCACCGACGTGGCCCGCAAAATCCTGATCTTGGCGCGCGAGTGCGGGTCACAGCTCGAACTGGACGACATCGAGATGGAGACCTTTCTGCCCGAAGCTTGCCGTGATGCCCCCACGCTCGACGCGTTCTTCGAGATCCTGCCCAACTACGACGCCCACTTCGAGGAGATCCGCCGCCGCGCCGCCGATCAGGGGTTGCGCCGGCGCTACGTGGCCCGCTACGAAGCCGGGAAGATCGAGGTGGGGCTACAGACGATCCCGCCCGACCACCCGCTCTACTTCGTGGAGGGCAACGACAACATGATTTCGTTTACGACCGAGCGCTACCGCGAGCGTCCGCTGATCGTGAAGGGAGCCGGAGCCGGGGCCGAGGTGACCGCCGCCGGGGTGTTCGCTGACGTGATCCGCGCCGGGCGCAACGCCAACCGCCGGTAGGCTACGAACTGACGGGGTTCTGCGCCGATACTTCGGGGGCGGGCGCATCGGCTTCGGCCGGAATGGGTTCGAAGAAGAACCGTTTCTGAAACAAGAGGATCAACGTCACGCCCACAAAGATCGAGGCGTCGGCGACGTTGAAGATCGGCCAGAGCGAGTAGTACTGCCCGCCGAGCAGTGGCATCCATGTGGGCACGAGGCCCTCCCAGATGTCGAAGTAAAACATGTCGACCACCTGCCCGTGGAACCAAGGGGTGGGGGAGTAGGGCGGCGCGTTGCCCAGCAGCACCCCGTAGAACGTGCTGTCGATCACGTTGCCGATGGCCCCGCCCAAGATGAGCGCGATGCAGACCAGCAGGCCGACGTGCGCCCGCCGCTTCACCAAGAAGTAGAGATAGTAGCCGATGGCCACCATCGCCAGCAGGCGGAACAAACTCAGCACCAGCTTGCCTTGTGCTAGGCCCAGCTCCAGCCCGAAAGCCATGCCGGGGTTGAGCGTGTAGTGCAGCTTAAACCAGTCGCCGAAGATCGGGATTTCGCCCGGCAGGCCGTATTGCATGTATTCAACGACCAGCATCTTGACCATTTGGTCGACGACGATCACGGCGAACGTAATCAAAAAGTACTTCAGGTATCTCACAAACCGAGGGTTAGGGCCATCCAGGCGTAGGGGCAAAAGTAACGAAACTCAGGAGCGGTTCGTCTGCGGTCCGGCTGCCCGGGCGCTTTCGAAGCAACGGCAGCCCCGTCGCGACGTGCCGAACGGTTTATCACACCAAGTAAACGCTCTTGGGCCTTCCGACTTGTGCCCGGCGGTGTGTGGCCCAAAGGGCCGAACACCCGTCAGTCGCTCTCCCTGAAACGGTACGCGGCCGAAACCGGGTAGTGGTCCGAGTAAGGCACTTGGTTGTGCGTCTGGTAGTCGATCACCTCAAAGCGCGGGTCGGCAAACTGGTTGTCGATGCGCAGCAGGGGCAACGCCCCACGAAACGAGACGCCCAGCCCCGCGCCCGCTTCCTCGAAGGCGTTCTGCAGCCCGCGCCCCAGGCGGTAGTAGGTGTGGCTATAGGGCAGGTCGTTCAGGTCGCCGCAGACCAACACGGGGTGGGGGCTGGTGCGCAGGTGTCCGGTCAGGGCGCTCAATTGTTCGCCGCGCCGCTCGAATCCCTCTTTGAGCTTGCCGAACACACTCGTGGCGCGCGCGCGCAGGTCGTCGCGGTCGGTCGGGTCGGCCCCTTCGCCGAGGTCGTCGCGGTTCAGGCGGATCGACTGCAGGTGGATGTTGTAGATGCGGGCGATGCCGCCGGGGAGCCGCACGTCGGCCCAGATAATCTGGTTATTGTTCTCGGACTGCATCCGCACCCGGCCGCTGTCGATGATCGGATAGGCGCTGAAGATGGCCATGCCGAACGTGCCGCCCTGTCGGTTGGCCACCCGTGGCGAGTAGAAGGAGTGACGCAGCCTACCGTCGCGCAGCGTGGCGAGCGTGTTGAAGAGCCGTGAGTCGGGTTCGACGTAAAACTCTTGCAGGCAGACCACGTCGGCCTCGGCGTGGCGCACCCAGTCGATCAGCGCGCGCGACGAGGCCGTGTCGTACAGGTTGAAGGCGCGCACGTTGTAGGTCGTCACCCGGAAGGCGTCGCCCCGCGCACCGGTCGTCTCTGCGCCGGTGGGCCAGGCGATGGTCGCCTGGATGAAGCGGGTGCCGAGCAGCAGCACCAGCGCCGGGTAGAGGGCCCACAGCGGCCGGCGCGTCAGCCAGTAAACCACGAACACCGCGTTCGTGACCAGCAGCACCGGGATGGCCATCGCCACGAAGCCCGCTGGCCAAAAACTCGCCGGGTTCACGTGCGAGGCCCCGTACGCTATCAGCGTAATGACGATGATGATCCCGTTGAAGAGCTTGGCGAACTTCACCGGCCAAATGTAGGCGGTTCGGCGTGCACGGGCACCGCGCGGCAGATTGCCCGAACCTGCTCCGTTCGGCGACCCGGGCGGAATCCTCCCGGCTTGAAGGGCCGTGAACTTTTGCGTATTTTTGCGCCGTTGACGTATTGGTTAAACCGACGAGGGGACCGCAAGTCCCCTCTTTTGTTACCCGCTATGCTTGAAACGCAACTCGCTGATCTGGTGCGGGCGCAGCTCCCCGGCCCCGAGTTTTACGTGGTAGACGTGCAATTGCAGGGACACCGGCTGCGCCCCAAGGTCGTGGTGCTGATCGACGGCGACCGGGGCGTCACGGTCGACGATTGTGCGGCCGTCAGCCGGGCGCTCAACGAGCGCATTGAAGCCGAGGAGCTGATGACCGACGGCTACGTGCTGGAGGTCTCTTCGCCGGGCGTGGACCACCCGCTCACCGAGCCGCGCCACTTTCCGCGCCACGTGGGGCGCAAGGTAGCCGTGACGCTCCGCGACGGGGCGCAGGTCGAAGGCACGCTGCGGGAGTGCACCGACGAGGCTCTACGGTTGGAGGTAAAGCCCAAGGGGCGCGGGCGGAAGAGTGACGGCGAAGCGCGTACGCTGTTGTTCGAGGACGTAGAATACGCGAAGGTGATAGTTGCTTTTTAGATCATATGGACAGTAAAACTTTCATAGAGTCGGCGCAGGAGTTTGCCCGGGCCAAGGACATTGACCGGCCGCAGATGATCCGCATCCTGGAAGAGACGTTCCGGGCCACCATCCGGCGCAAATTTGAGCACGACGATAACTTCGACGTCATCATCAACCTCGACCAAGGCGACCTGGAAATCTGGCGCTTCCGCGAGATTGTTGCCAACGACGAGGAAGAGTTCGACGATACCACGCAGGTGCGGCTCGTCGAAGCCCTGAAGATCGAGGAAGACTTCGAGGTGGGCGAAGAGCTGGCCGAAGAGGTGAAGCTGGAGTTCTTCGGCCGCCGCGCCGTACAGACCGCCCGTCAGACCTTTATTCAAAAGGTAAAGGACCTGGAAAAGGACCGCCTCTACGACAAGTACAAAGACCTGGTCGGTGAGATCATCAACGGCGAGATCTACCAGATCCTCTCCCGCGAAATCCTGATGCACGATAACGAGGGCAACGAACTGA
>JBARYS010000609.1:0-1651 GCA_049648155.1 Catalinimonas sp.
CCGGGGGCGACGACCTCTTCGTGCTGGGCCGGTGGAACGTGGTGATCGACCTGGCCGAGGCCATACGCCGCGACTTCCGGCGGTGGGCGTGTCACCACGCTGACCTGACGCTCTCGGGCGGGGTGGCGCTGGTGCCGCCGAAGTTTCCCATCGCCAAGGCCGCCGAACTGGCCGGCGAGGCTGAGAAGCTCGCCAAGGAGCACGCGCTACCCAACGGTCGGGAGAAAGACAGCTTTGCCCTGCTCGGCTACGCGCTGCACTGGGACGTAGAATTTCCCGTCGTCAAAGCGCTGAAAGGGCAGCTCGCCGACGGGCTGCGCGGGGGCGTGCCGCGGTCGTTGCTGCGGACGGTGTTTGACTTTCACGAGCTACGCACCCGGCAGCGCACGCGCGGCGAGAACGAGACCTGGCGCTGGCGGCTGGCCTACCAACTGGCCCGTGCCCAGGAGCGCGCCAAAAAAGACGCCGCCGCCGTGGCGCTCTTCGAAGACCTCAAAACAAATGTCTTCACCAACCAGCACGGGGGTAAACCGCTGAGTGGCGACACGCACTACGACTTTCTGGACCTGCTCTACGTGGCGGCCCGCTGGACTGAACTGGAATTGAGAAACTAAAAAACAATTAAATCATGAGCTACCAACAGAATCGGGGGCATGGCCACCAGGGAGGAGGCTACTCGAAAGGGGGAAAGCCAGAAGGTGTGGCGGAGTGGGTTAAAACCAAATTTAAGTCCTCCTGGATCGATCAACAGATTGACCGAGACGGCATCGACTACGCCGACAAGCTGGGTGAATATCTCAAGAATGAGGGCTTCACGACGTCACAAATCCGCAACGTCTTTGGTGAGGTTAGACGCATCCAGATGAAGGGATACGCCGAGAACAAAACCGCTTTCCTGCTGCTCCGACCCAAGGTGGCGTACGCGGCCAAACGGGCCGGGAAAACCGGGGCGGAGGCATTTAAGACCGTCCTTGATCTAGCGCATAACCAAGTCACCGACGACGAAAAGACCTTCCAGAACTTCTGCGACTTCATCGAGGCCATTCTGGCCTATCACAAAGCGTACGGCGGAAAAGATTAACCCCCTGAACCATGGACCTACTCAAGAAAAAGATTTTGATCACCGGTAAGATCGTGGCCGAGACCGGTCTGCTCATCGGTGGTACCAACAGCGCGATGGGCATCGGTGGCCCGGATAAGACCGTGATCCGCAACCCGGTTACCAACGAGCCCTACGTGCCCGGAAGCTCGCTGAAGGGCAAGATGCGCTCACTGTTGGAGATCGCGGCGGGCAGCATCAAATCAGTCAGGATGGGCAACGTAAAACACGGACCCGACGACGACCCCCCGAAGAAGAGCACGCAGCTCTTTGGTACCGCCCGCACCGACGATGACCAACGCCCATCACGAATCATCGTGCGCGACGGCCACCTGCTGAACGCCGACCAGCTACAGAACACCGACCTGCCCTTTACCGAGGCCAAGACCGAAGTAGTGATCGACCGCATCACGTCGGCGGCCATGCCACGCACGGTCGAGCGGGTGCCCGCCGGGGCGGAGTTTGCCCTCAACATCGTGGTGAACGTGTTCGAAACCGACTCGCACCGCGACCAGATGCTGGCGCTCACCTTCAAAGGGCTGCAAATGGTGC
>JBARYS010000610.1:0-4789 GCA_049648155.1 Catalinimonas sp.
GTACTGGCCGACGACGGGCCGCACGACAACTTGGCCGCGCGGGTGAACGCCAGGGTCGAAAGAGGAGAGTGGCTGCCGTTGACGCGTACGCCCCGCGCCGCGCCGGATGGCACCGAAAGCGGTATGCTCCTGAGGACGCTCCCACTGGCATTTCACCGGAACGGACAGAGACCCGACGTGCGCGCGCAACGGGCGGCAGAGGTGCTGCATCATCCGAACGGCGGGGCAACCGCCACGACGGCGGCTTTTTTCTACACGGAATTGCTCTGGGGGCTGTCGACGGCCGACACCTTCGAAGACGCCCTGTACGGCGCGCAGGAGGTCGTCAACGACCACCTCGACACGCTCGACCTGCCGGTCGAAGCGCGCGAGCGGTTCGACCGGTTGCTGGTGCTCGACATCACGCGCCTACCTGACTACCGAATCTCCTGCGACGGGGGGCTGATCGCTACCCTGGAGGCCGCCGTCTGGTCCGTGTTCGACAGCGACGACCTGGTCGACGCGGTGCACGAGTGTTCTGACTTCAACCGGGGTGCGGGGACTGTGGCGGGCACCCTGGCCGCGCTCGTATACGCCCGGACGGGCTTCGGCGGCATTCCCGAAAAGTGGACGCTGTGGATTCCGCACCGGGATGCTTTCGAGACGCTGTTGGCCCGCATCGGTGCCTGAGCGCCTTTGCGCCGCTCCGCGCCCGGCTCGTACCTTCGGGTCGCCATCAACTTCTCCCCTTCCGTCATGTTCGTACACCACGTATTCTTCTGGCTGAAAGAGGCCGATAACGATGAGGCGCGCGCCACGCTGGCCCGCGAACTGCATCAACTCAAAGCCATCCCGCAGATCGAGCAGCACCACGTCGGTACGGCGGCCGAGACGCGCCGCCCGGCCATCGACCACTCGTACGACTTTTCGCTGCTGCTGTTCTTCAAAGACAAGGCCGCGCACGATGCTTATCAGGTGCACCCAATCCACGAGGCGTTCGTGCAGAACTGCGGCAAGCTCTGGTCGAAGGTGCGGGTGTACGACTCCGAGGCATAAAAAAGCCCCCCACGGCCGTACGGCTGCGGGGGGGTTGCTTGTGAGCGGCGACTCGTCTACTCCTCTTCGAAGCGTAAGGCCGCCGAGTTAATGCAGTATCGCCGGCCGGTGGGCGTGGGGCCGTCGTCGAACTTGTGGCCCAGGTGCGCGTCGCAACGGCTGCACAGCACCTCGGTACGGATCATGCCAAAGCTACGGTCCGACTTCTCTTCGACTGCCTCCGTGTCGTGGGGGGCGGTAAAGCTCGGCCAGCCGGAGCCGGAGTCGAATTTGGCCAACGAGCTGAACAGCGGCCGGCTACAGGCCACGCACCGGTAGACGCCCGTGTGCTTGTTGTTTTTGTAAAGTCCGGTGAATGCCCGTTCGGTACCTTTCTCGCGCGTGACGTGGTACTGAATGGGGGTCAACTGCGCCCGCCACTCCGCATCCGTCTTCCAAATTTTATCTTTAGTATCCATTAGGATCGATCTTTTGAGGTTGTTCCTAGCTAAACGCGCCCCCCCTAGCCAGGTTGCCGCCCGCGCTCCCAAGCACCAGACGGCCCAACGGAAAAGGCACTTATCGGTACGTCACGAACGTTTTCACGGCAAACTATTTTCATGCGCTCCCTACGTCTCCTTTTCCCCCTGCTCTGCTGGCTCTGCACAACTGCCTGCGCACAGACTGCTACCGACCTCGGCCCCGACGCGTTCGAAGCGGCCCTGCCGCTCCCCGCCGAGCGCACGCAGGTGCTGATCGACGTGCGCACGCCCGCCGAGTACGCCGAGGGGCATTTGCCCGGCGCACGCTTGATGAATGTTTACGACGATGATTTTGAAGAGCGCCTGGGCGCACTCGACCGCGACCGAACCTACTACGTGTACTGCAAGTCGGGCGTACGCAGTGGGAAAGCCGCAGACCGGATGGTGGCCCTGGGCTTCCGGCGGGTCGTCGGCCTGGACGGTGGCTACCGGGCGTGGCAGCGCGCCGGAAAACCCGTTGAGCGGAAGTGATGTCGACACCACCCCCTAAAAAAAAAGACTCCTCCGTAACCCAGCCTTGTAAGCTCCGTTAGGGAGGATTAAGTCGTTTTGAGTAGTTAATTGTTGAGCACAGAGCACAAAGGTCCTGCCGCAACGGTGGGCCTTTGTGTTTATAGCCCCTCAAGGCCCGGAGAAGCAGACCGATCAGTGCGACTTAGGCACTACACTTCGTCGTCATCGTCGTAGTCGCTGTGGAAGGCGTAGTAGGTGTCGTCCAACTTGACCTGGTCGGCGTTATGGTCGGCGATGAACCCCTCAATCACGTCGGGCGTAATCTCTTCGACGTTCAGGCAAGCTTCAATGCCGATGCCGTAGTCGAAACTGGTGTCGACCGATACGTACTCCTGCACTTTAACGGCCTCTTCCTCTTCCAACTCCATCATCACCTCGGCCTTGAAGAGCTCCACCTCCTCGTCAAGCTCCTCGGGCATCTGTAGCTCGCCGCGCGCGTCGACCTCAAATTCCAGCGGTTTGTAGCTGGGAAACTGCTTTTGGGCGCGTTGGTCGGCCATCTCGTACACCTGACTACTGTGCTCCAGGCGGAGCGTGTAGAGCACCGCGTCGCAGATCACTTCCTGCCCTTCGTGCTTCCCCAGAAAGAAAAAGTGCGCAAACTCGTCGCCCTGCGGCTCTTCCTCATTGAGCACGTACGAACGGCCGCCGCGCTCAATCTCCTTCCGCAGCGTCTCAATCTCCTTCGGGTCGAATCCTGGGTTCATGATGTGTGTGTTTAGGCCCCAAAGGTAGGCAGTGGGTCCGGTGCGAATGGGTGCCGCCCTACTCGGGCTGCGTAGCGATGGAGACCTTAGCCTTTAGCTCCGTGGCGATGCCGGCCACCTTCACTAGGTACTCCACCGGGACGTCCTTGTCGATGTGCAGCACCACCACGCCTTCGTCGGCTCCTTCGAGGGCGGCGGCCAGGTCAGACTGCAGTGAGGCCGGCGAGGAGGGTCGGTCGTTCACCACGTAGCGCAGATCATCGGTGACGGTCACACTCACCTTCTGCATGACGATGTTCGACGTGCGGCTCGTCGGCAGGTTCACCGGCAGTCCGGAGGGCGTCACGAAGCTGGCCGTCAGCATAAAGAAGATCAGCAAGAGGAAGATAATGTCGGTCATCGACGACATGCTGAATGCCGGGTCGACCTTATTGCGAGAACGGAGATTCATGAGCTTATGATTTTTGATTTCCGACCACCGCCCCCCGTTGCGTGAACTCCGAAAGTTAGCGACACACGCCTCAAAGGCAACAGACCATTTATTGGCAACTGCTAACTGTTAATTGACAAACTACCTCGGCTCTTGCAGCAGGTCGATAAATTCGATTGAGTTGTACTCCATCTGGTGAATGATCTTTGAGACCTTCGAGACCAGGTAGTTGTAACTGATGTAAGCGACGATGCCGATGGCCAACCCAACGGCGGTGGTGATCATGGCCTGGTAGATGCCCGACGAGAGCAGCTTCGGACTGACCGATCCCTCCTCCTGCGCGATGGCGATGAACGCCTGGATCATGCCCGTCACCGTACCGAAAAAGCCGATCATGGGCGCGGCCCCGGAGATTGTCGCCAGCGTAGGCAGGTTTCGCTCCAACTGGTAAATCTCGATTTTACCGACGTTTTCGATGGCCGCCTCGATGTTTTTGAGCGGGCTGCCGATGCGTGTCAGCCCCTTTTCAATCATCCGCGCGATGGGCGAATCGTACTGCGAGCAGACCACCTGCGCCCCCTGAACGTCGCCGTCGAGCACCATGCGCTTCACCTCGTCCATGAACGCCTCCGGATCGCGCGAGGCGCGTTGCAGCGAGAGGTAACGCTCGATCAGAATGTAGACGGCCGCGACGGAGAGCAGCGCCAGCGGGATCATGGCGAACCCACCGTTGAGCAGCAGGTCGAGCAGGGATACGGACTCCTCCGCCGCGCCGGTGGCGAGCGTGTCGGCACCTTCGAGCGAGATTTGTAGGAGGGGAACTAAAAACATGGAGAAGGGTAAACGTTCGGGTTGATGGTCGGGGCCGTACGCCGTTTGAGCGCCGCCGGTCCGGTTAGTACTTGAGTATCCAGAAGTCCTGTTCGTAAGCGTCGAGCAGCTCTTGGCGGCGCAGACGCGCCTCGCGGACGTTGGCGAAATTACCGACTGAGACCTTGTGCAGTTTCGTATCGTCGTAGGGAGGAATGATGGTCACCTCGAAGCCGGCCCGCTCGAACCGCTCTTTCAGTTTCTCGGCGTTGCGCTGCACCCCGAACCCGCCCGCGATGAGGTGGTACCGCCCCGTCCGCGCGAGGTTGGCCGGCGTGGCGGTCGGCTCTTCGGCGGTCGGTTCGGCGGTCGGTTCGGCAGAGGCTTCGCCTACTGGATCGGCCGTCGGACCACCGGTCGGCGGGTTCTCCTCCGCCCTCTCGTCGGTCGGCACGGACGCTTCCGGCGGCGTGGCCGTCGCGGGCGTTTCTGCGGTTGGTGCCGGCGGCTCTTCCACGGCGGCGGTAGGGTTGTTTATGATCAGCTCGTCGTCGGTAGGGAAGCCGTCTCCGTCCCCCTCCACCGCCGGTTCGGCGGGCCCGATCACCTCCTCGCCGCGCGGCTCGGTGGTGGGAGCATCGGGGGGAGCCACTTCTTCGTCGAACACCGCGAAGGGGTTCAGGGCGCTCAGCGACGGCGGCAGCGACGGCGTGAAGATGATCAGGTAGACGCCGAACACCAACAGAATCAAGCCCGCCAGCAGGAGGTAGAGC
>JBARYS010000611.1:0-2029 GCA_049648155.1 Catalinimonas sp.
GCCCGCCGACATGTTTGCGCCCGACGGCGAGGTGCCCACAGGGGTGGAGCGTGACCTGGCCATGGACCTGATGGAGGAGACGCCCACCAGCACCGACGCCACGCTGCGGGCCATCACGCTGGGCGAGCGGACACTGCTGCGCCTGCTGATCGAACACGGCCGCCACCCCACGAAGTCGACGGCGCAGGCGGCCATGCAACTCTTGGCCGAACTCGAAGACCTGACCTTCCTCAACCCGCTGCACCGGCGCGTGCTCGACCACGTGCGTCTGCTGGTCGAGGGTGGGTCGGCTCCCACCGTCGAGCAGTTCGTGCGCAGCGACGACGAGGACGTGCAGCAACTGACCATCGACCTGACCACGCACCGCGAGCAACTGAGTGCGGGCTGGTGGGACGTGCACCGCATCAAGACTACCACCGAAGAAGACCCGGCTTACCTGGAAACAGAGATTATCCGGCAGGTGAACCTCTACAAGTGGATGCGCCTGAAGCAAGACCAGGAGGCGTTCCGTCGGCAGCACCGCGACGCCTGCAAGGCGGGCAACCTCGAAGAAGAGTTGCTGCTGATCCGGACGCTGATGCGCGTCAAGGAGATGGAGATGGCCCTGGCCCGCCCGCTGGGCAACGTGGTGAGCGGCTAACCCGCCTGCTTCTCTTCTTGCTCGATCTCTTCGACCGACTTCGACTTGGTGCCGGCAATCAGCGCCTCCTCGTAGCGCGAGGGGTCTTCGATCTCCTGTCGCACCACCCGCACGGCGTTGCGCGTCGGCACGATGTAAGCGCCCCGCCGCCGCATGTGAACGTAGATGAACTCCGCCCCCGCGAAGAAGATCCAGGCCGAGTAGTTCACCCAGAGGATGAGCACCACCACTGACGCCGCCGCTCCGTAGGTGGAGCCGAAGTCGCTGCGCCCCAGGTAAAAGCTGATCAGGAACTTGCCCACCGCGAAGAGCACCGACGTCAGCAGCGCCCCACGCCAGACGTATTTCCACTTCAGCCGCACGTCGGGCAGCACCTTGAACATCAGCGCGAACAGGACGGTGATCACGGCGAACGAGATCACGTACTGGCCCGCCTCCAGCAGATAAGCCGAGTAGTCGCCCAGCAATTGCGGGGTCAGGTCGCGCAGGGCGATCAGAAAAGTGTTCAACAGCAAAAACGAGAGCAGTAGCGCCCCCACCAACAGCACCATACCGAACGAAAGCAGCCGGCTGATCAATAGGTAGAGCCAGCCGCGCGCGGGCTTGGCGCGCACGCCCCAGATCAGGTTGAGCGAGTCCTGCACGGTGGCGAAGATGATGGTCGCCGAAAAGAGCAGCGTGCCGATGCCGATCAACCTGGGGATGAGCTTGGAGTCTTCGAGGTAGGCGTTCTCGACGATGCGCTGCACGCCCAGTGCCGCCTCAGCCCCGATGAAGGCGCTTAGATTGTCGAACAGCTCGCCGCTGAACGCCTCGCGGCCGTAGATGCTGCCCGCCGAGTAGATCAGGATGATGATGATGGGCGGCAGCGAAAAGATGGTGTAGTAGGAGAGGGCCGCCGCCAGCTTGAAACAGTTGTCTTCGACCCACTCCTCGTACATCTCGGCCAAGAAAGCTCCGAGCCCTTTGCCCTTCCTGATAAAATATTTTCGCTTTGACATGCTGCTCTACGGCCGAGTAACCGCACGTAAGTTAAAGCACCGGGCAGGGACCACGCAAAAGGTCAACTGCGGCCCCGACCTTGCGTACTGAAAAGTATGAGACGACTGTGCTGCGCGTGGCTGCTGGTGACGGCGTGCGGAGTACCGGCGGCCCAAGAAGCGGGCAACGAAGAGCTCCGCCTGGAGCGGTTGCAGATGCGCGACGAAGTGCGCGGCCTCGAAAGCGGATTAGAAGCTGCTTCGCAACGCCGTGATAGGTGACGAGTCGGTGCCCACAGCCCCGATAGCGTTTCAGAACAGCTTCGTGACACGTCCGCTACGCCCGCTCGCTTAGCTCCAGCCAGCGAAATTCCTTCTCTTCCAGCGCCTCGCCGACGGCGGCAATCTC
>JBARYS010000612.1:0-4905 GCA_049648155.1 Catalinimonas sp.
GCATGGCGGTGGCCGTCGACGAAGGGCTGCTGGTGCCGGTGCTGCGCTTCGCGGATGGGCTGACGCTCTCGCAAATTTCGGCCTTAGCGAAGGACTTCGGCGGCAAGGCACGCAACAAGAAGTTGCAACCCGACGAGATGGAGGGCAGCACGTTCACCGTCTCGAACTTGGGCATGTTCGGCATCGACGAGTTCACCGCCATCATCAACCCGCCCAACGCTTGCATCCTGGCGGTAGGGGGCATCAAGGAGACCGTGATCGTTGAGAACGGCGAGATGCGCCCCGGCCGCGTGATGAAGGTGACGCTCTCGTGCGACCACCGCGTGGTAGACGGTGCGGTTGGCTCGGCCTTCCTGCAAACGTTCAAAAACCTGCTCGAAGACCCCGTGCGCCTCTTGGTGTAGGGTCACGCAAAGTGCATCCCACGGTGAGCGCCCGGTTGGACTAGGGGCATCGGCCGGGCGTTCGCCGCTCTTCGGAGAATCAGAAATAGGGCATCGGAGAAGCACTCCATCAAACTGAAGCAGTGGTGCGCCCCGGGGCGGTTGACCATCGGGGGGGGCATCGTATCGAACGCAACATCCGACGCCAACGAGGGCGGTTGGTGATCAGGAGTAGCGTTCCCCTGCACCTTCGTATTTCTCCAGACCCGCGCGGTGGTTTTGGGCTACCTTTGTGTCCCGTAGGTACACATTTCTAAAGGATACGCATGGCTTCCCCCAAGTATATCTTTGTGACCGGCGGGGTTACCTCTTCTCTGGGCAAAGGCATCATCTCCGCGTCGCTGGCAAAACTGCTGCAGGCGCGCGGATTTTCCGTTACCATTCAAAAGTTCGACCCATATCTGAATATCGATCCGGGTACGCTCAACCCTTACGAGCACGGCGAGTGCTACGTCACCGACGACGGCGCGGAGACCGACCTCGACCTGGGGCACTACGAGCGTTTTCTGAACATCAGCACCTCGCAGGCGAATAACGTCACCACGGGGCGCATCTACCACAACGTCATCACACGCGAGCGCGAGGGGGCTTACCTAGGTAAGACCGTGCAGGTGATTCCACACATCACCGACGAGATCAAGCGCAACTTCAAGCTGCTCGGCGAGACGGGCGACTACGACGTGGTCATCACCGAAATCGGGGGCTGTGTGGGCGACATCGAGTCGCTGCCGTTCATCGAGGCCGTGCGGCAGATCCGCTGGGACCTGGGGCCGAACAACACGTGTGTGATTCACCTGACGCTGGTGCCCTACCTGCGCTCGGCCGGTGAGCTGAAGACCAAACCCACGCAGCACTCGGTGCGAACGCTCTCGGAGGCCGGCGTGCAGCCCGACGTGCTCGTGTGCCGCACCGAACACCCGCTGCCGCCCGACATCCGCCGGAAGATCGCCCTCTTCTGCAACGTCCACATCAATTCCGTAATCGAGTCGGTCGATGCCGAGACCATCTACGACGTGCCGCTGCTGATGCGGAAGGAGAAGCTCGACGAGCGCGTGCTGAGTAAGCTGAAGCTGCCCGCCCGCCGCGAGCCCGACATCACCGCCTGGAAGGACTTTCTGGGGAGACATAAGAACCCTACCGCCGAGGTCAACATCGGCCTCATCGGTAAGTATGTTGAGCTGCACGACGCCTACAAATCCATTGCCGAGGCGTTTGTTCACGCCGGTGCGCAGAACGAGTGCCGCGTAAACCTGCACTGGGTACACTCCGAGAAGCTCGACGTCCACACCGACCCCGCCCCACTGCTGAAGGACCTCGACGGCCTGCTGGTGGCCCCCGGCTTCGGCGAGCGCGGCGTCGAGGGGAAGATCCGAGCGGTGTGCTACGCCCGCGAGCAGCGCGTGCCCTTCTTCGGCATCTGCTTGGGTATGCAGTGCGCCGTCGTCGAGTTCGCGCGCCACGTGCTGCACCTCGAAGGGGCCGCCTCGACCGAACTCGAACCAAACACGCCGCACCCGGTCATCGCGCTGATGGAAGACCAGAAAGACCTCAAACTGATGGGCGGCACGATGCGCCTCGGTGCCTACCCGTGCGACCTGAAGAAGGGTTCGAAGGTGCACGCCGCCTACGGCAAGACGCACATCCACGAGCGCCACCGCCACCGCTATGAGTTCAACAACGCTTACCTAGAGCAGTTCGAAGCGGCAGGCATGATCGCTTCGGGCATCAACCCCGAAACGGGCCTGGTGGAGGTCGTCGAACTCCGTGACCACCCCTGGTTCGTGGGCGCGCAGTACCACCCCGAGTTGCGCAGCACCGTGCTGACGCCGCACCCGCTGTTTGTCCGCTTCGTGCGGGCCGCCATGCAACACCACCGCGAACCGGCCAAAACCGCCGTCGTAACGTCATAAAGGTGTAGCAGAAGAATGAAGATTGGTATCCTCGCGCCTATTGCATGGCGCACGCCCCCCGAGCACTACGGCGGCTGGGAGCTGGTGGCGAGCGGCGTGTCCGAAGGGCTGGTGGCACGCGGCCACGACGTCCGGCTCTTCGCCACGGCCGATAGTCTGACCGCTGCCCACCTCGAGGCCGTCTGCCCGCACCCCCTGACGCGGCCCGACCACGGCCTCGACAGCCGCGTGATGGAGACGCTGCACGTGGCCCACGCTTACGAACGCGCCCAGGCACTCGGCCTCGACATCCTGCACAACCACGCGGGGGCGTTTGGGGTGCCCCCGGCCGCGCTGGTCGATTTTCCGGTGGTTACCACGCTGCACGGCTCGGCTGCCGAAGCGGGGAGCCGTCGTATCTACGGCCGTTACCCAACGCACCCCTACGTGTCGATCAGCGATGCCGAGCGGCGGCTGGCCCCCAACCTGCATTACGTCGCGACGGTCTACAACGGCATCGCGGTCGAGCGGTTCCCCTTCGCCGAACGCCCCGGCGACTACCTCCTCTGCATCGGGCGGATGTCGCCGGACAAGGGCATTCATGTAGCCATTGCGGCGGCGCGGCGGGCGGGTGTGCCCTTGGTGCTGGCGGGCATCGTGCCGGTCGAGAACCAGGCCTATTTCGAGCGGGAGGTTGCGCCCCACCTCGGTGCGGGGGTGGAGTTCGTCGGCCCCGTTGGGCACCAGGAAAAGGGCCGTCTCCTGGCCGGGGCGCGGGCATTCCTCCACCTGGTGACTTACGAGGAGGCCTTCGGGCTGACGATGGCCGAGTCGATGGCCTGCGGTACGCCCGTGATCGCCACGCGGCGCGGCAGCGTTCCCGAATTGATTGAAGAAGGGCGCACGGGCTTCATTGTCCCCGCCGAAGGCGATCCAACGGCGGCAGCAGTCGCATCAATTAACAAAACGCACATGCTGGATCGCACCGCCTGCCGGCAGCACGCGACCCGTTTCGACGTGTCTCGGATGGTCGAAGGCTACGAGCGAGTGTACCGACAGCTGCTTGCCCGCTGATCCTGAGTGCGTTGGGGTGGGCAAGGAGTTTGCTTTGTTTCGACGCCGGCTTCGTGTGCCATTCGCCGGCTTCTTCGAAATGGACACCTTTCATACTTTATTGAGAAATAAATGGACTTAAGCAGGCAAGTGGTGCGTTGCGTGGTATCTTTGAATTTCTATCCAATGTTTGCCTCCACCAGGCGCGTCAATGCACTTCTCCGACCCATATGATGAGATCTGTTTTCGCCACTTTGTTTTTCGTGAGCCTTTGGGTGGGGTGGGCCCCCTCGGCGTTTACGCAGAGCTATTACGCACTAATCAGCCGCGCCGAGATGGCGTACATGGCTGAAGAGTACCGGCTGGCCGCCGAGAGCTACCAACGCGCCTTTGTGGTGGGTACGCCCACGGCCGGCGATCTCTACAACGCCGCCTGCTGCTTCGCGCTTACCGGTCAGGTGCAGACCGCCTTCTATCAGATCGAACAGGCCGTCGAAGCCGGTTGGGTGGACGTCGGCATGATGCTGCGCGACAGCGACTTGCGTGCCCTCCGCAACGCCCCCGAGTGGGAAGAGTCCCTAGCTGAACTACGCGAGCGGGTAGCCGTGCGGAAGGCCGAGATGAACCTGAGCCTGATGGTCGAGCTGGAGACGATGCAGCGCGCCGACCGCCGCCACCGCGCCCTGATGGACTCCGTGCTGCTGGCTGCCGGTCGTAGCTCGGCTGCCTGGGACTCGCTGATGAACTGCATCTCTACCACCGACCGCACGAACGTGGCCCGCTTGACTGGGCTGCTCGACGCGCACGGATGGCCCAGCTATACCGAAGTGGGGCGGGCGGGGAGCCGCCACGCCGCCCTCATCCTCTCTCGCGCCGACGTGACCACGCAAGAGCGGTACCTGCCGCTGCTGGTGGAAGCCGCCGGGCGCGGTGAGGCCGATTGGCAACAAGCCGCCGAACTGCAAGACCTGGTGCTGATGCAAAAGGGCAAGCCGCAGTGGTACGGTTCGCAGGTGGTGTACCGTCCGGAGACACAGCGCTACGAACCCTACAAGATTAAAAAGGAGCGACTTGTTAACCGCCGCCGCCACCAGGTCGGACTGCCGCCCCTCGACGAGTACGTGCGCGTCCGCAACCTGATGGCCGGCGACATGATGGCGATTGAGTAGCTGAAATAAGCGCACAAAAGTAACCGAGGCACGTGTGGGGGAGACCCGCGCGTGCCTCGGTTACTTTTGTGCGTGTGGTCAGCAACCCTTCCCCCGCTCGCCCTGCCCGACCCTTTTGTCTGGGTCGTAGTGGCCCTGACGGCGGCAGCCGTGCTCGCCTGGACGACACGCCGCATGGACGCCGCCGGGGCCGCCGTGGGCTGGGGGCTCTCCGTGAGCATCCTTCTGGGCTGTGGGCCGCAGGGCGTCGTCTGGCTGATGATCTTCTTCGTGCTCGGCACGTCGGCGTCACGCTACCGACTCGGGCTAAAGGAGCGGAGCGGGCTGGCCGAGGCGCGGGGCGGGCGGCGG
>JBARYS010000613.1:0-1622 GCA_049648155.1 Catalinimonas sp.
AAGAAGTACCAAACGATCCGGATCGGGTCGCCGAAGTAGCTGTCGATGATCGAATCCTCAAAGTCGAGGTGGTAGTTCACCGCGATCAGCAGCGCCGTGAAGAGCGCCGTGGCCCCGTAGAGGGGAGCGTCGAAGTGCTCGCGCACGTACGCGCGGAGCAGCCGGTAGAGTTTGCGCACGGCGGCAAGTTAAGGACGGCCCGGCGGCAGGCACGTCAGAGCAAAAAACACTAGCTTGCTCCCATGATCCACCGCTACTCCTCCCTCCTGCTCGCGGCGCTCTTCGGCACCCTCGCCGCGTGCGGCGACGCCGGGCGCGACGTTCCGAACGACACCACCGCCCCCACACCCGCCGGGCCGCCGAACGTGCTCTTCATCATGTCGGACGACCACGCCTATCAGGCCATCAGCGCGTATGACGACCGGCTGCTCCAGACGCCCAACATCGACCGGCTGGCCGAAGAGGGGATGCTATTTACGAACGCCTGCGTGACCAACTCGATCTGCGCGCCGTCGCGGGCGGTGATTCTCACCGGCAAGCATACGCACCTGAACGGCAAGATCGACAACCACGCGCCCTTCGACACCACGCAGACCACCTTCCCGCAGCTCTTCCGGGCGGCCGGCTACCAGACGGCCATCTACGGCAAGCTGCACTTCGGCAACAACCCCAAGGGCGTCGACGACTTTATGATCCTGCCGGGGCAGGGCAACTACATCAACCCCGACTTCGTGCACGAGGGCGGCGACACGAACATCACCGGCTACGCCACCGACATCATCACCGACCTGACGCTCAACTGGCTGCAAGAAAAGCGCGACACGAGCCGTCCGTTCATGATGATGTACCTCCACAAAGCGCCACACCGCCCCTGGTGGCCTACGCCCGAGAAGTTCGCCGCGTTTTACGAGAAAGAGTTTCCGCTGCCCGCCACGCTCTTCGACGACTACGAAGGGCGCGGCACCGCCGCCCGCGACGCCGAGATGAACCTGCTGCGCCACATGTTCTACATGCACGATTCGAAGGTCTACCCCGAGACGTACGCCGCAATGGCCGACGTGCAGCCGCGCATCCCGGACGAAGACCCCGAGCGCTTCCGGGATCCCTACGACCGCGCCAACGCCGCGCAGAAAGCCGCCTACAAGCCCACCCTCGACAAGATCAGCGCCGACTTCCGCCAGAATTGGCCCGGGATGAACGACCGCGAGAAGCTGGTCTGGAAGTACCAGCGCTACATGCAGGACTACCTGGCGTGCGTCGCCTCGGTCGACGAGAACGTGGGGCGTGTGCTGGACTACCTCGACGAGAGCGGGCTGGCCGAAAACACCATCGTGGTCTACACGTCGGACCAGGGCTTTTACCTCGGCGAGCACGGCTGGTTCGACAAGCGCTTTATCTACGACGAGTCGTTCCGGACGCCGCTCATGGTGCGCTGGCCGGGGCGGATCGCGCCGGGCACCCGCAATACCGAGATGGTGCAGAACCTTGACTTCGCCCCCACCCTGCTGCAAGCCGCCGGGGTAGACGTGCCCGCCGCCATGCAGGGCGAGAGCCTGCTGCCGCTGCTGACCGGCGACACGGCCGCCTGGGACCGCGACGCGGTCTACTACCACTATTACGAG
>JBARYS010000614.1:0-4017 GCA_049648155.1 Catalinimonas sp.
GCCCCGGGGTACCAGCGCAGGATCTCCTCGCGCTCCTGTTCGGCCGTGGCGTGCCAGTGTACGTACGTGGCGAAGGGCTCGATGAAACACCGCAGCCACCAGCGCTTGAACGGTAGCCCCTGGTCCATGATCCAGTCTCCCAGCACACCCCTGGGCGAGAGCACCACCGGCTTGCCGAGTCGACGCGCGTGGTGCAGCGCCCACGGCGTGGGACTGTTAAAGATAGCCTGCACGTGCACGAGGTCGGCGGCGGCCAGGTCGGCGGCCACGCCCCGAAACAGCGGCAGCGAGAAACGGTCTACGAGGGTATCGTGGTAATACTTCACCCGCAGGCCGGGCGCGATCTCCATTAACTGGTTACGTGGCACACTCAGGTGGTCGTGCATGTTCGTGTTCGTCGTGGAGACGCGCACGTCGTAGCCTAGCTTCGTCAGAGCCCGGCAGGTATTGAGCGACGAGAAGATGGTGCCCCCGTAGACCACGGCCGGATAAAACGACGGGATCACGACACTCAATTTTAGAGTGGGTCTGGCGTGTATGTCGGCAGTCACACTCTTATAGGTAGCTGTAGAACAACTCTTTCAGGTCCGTTCGGCCCCGGGTCCAGGCGTGTTGCAGGAAGCCGGGCGTATCGGGTTTGGGGCCGTTGAAGTGCAGGATGTGGACGTCGTTCGACGCTTTTACCACTTCGGGCGCAAACTTCTTCGGCAAGCTACCTTCCGCGATGGCGTTGTAAAACCGAGCTTGGAAGTTGAACCTAAAGTCCATCGATATGGGCTTTTTCCGTAGCTTCGACCACAGCAAAATGATTTCCTGATCGCTCATACAGTATTGTCTGAATTTTTTAGTGAGGTCTAGCAGCTTCAGGTAGTCTTGCCGGGTACGATCTCGCCTCGCAAGGCGGATCACGCCGGAGTTTAGTGATACGTGAGGTGGTACGTAAATCCCCTCTGCTAATGCTGCAGCGTAGGCAGTAACGAGGCCGGCGATCTTCTTTGGGATGCTTCCAGGTACGTTGAAAACCGGCAGCAGACGCTCGTTAGCCGCACTGACCCCGAAAAAGCTTTCGTCATGCAGCAAGGCGTTTAAGTTTTTCAACACCAACATGTCGGCGTCCAACACGAGTACGGTGTCGTATTTACTTAACAGGTCACCCCAGGCATTTAGAATAAAGAAACCCGCGTCGTTAAAGGCTTGGGTACCGAAGGCCTGATTGCCGTCGCTAAGTAGCTTTCTGTACTCAAAGTCCGCCGGATCGTATTCAATCGTTCTGGCGTCCTCAACAGGATCTTCAGTGGGTGTCCATTTGCCCGTTGGGTCCTTTCTGACGAAGAGTAGCACTTCGGGGTGGTCCTCCCAGTTCGCGCGTATAGAGTTGACCAGCGCTTTGGCGTAATGGTAGAACTCCCGGTTCGTTACCACGACAACAGCGTTGCTCTCATCTTTATTGCTCTCACCTGACGGCTCTATGATCATACAATTAACGGGTTTACGACGATCGATCAGTTGACAAAACCTTCGGTGCGCTTGAAGTACTTGGCCTCGCGGCTGATTGGTTTGACACGAGCGGCAGGCACCCCGGCGTAGAGGCAGCCCTCCTCCTCGAAACGCTTGTTCAACAGCGACTTGGCCCCGAGCACGGAGTACGACGGCAGGTGCCCCCCGCCCAGAATGACCACGTTAGTGCCCACGAAGCAGTACGCCCCGATGGAGATGGGAACGCTGTTCTGCCTGCTCTCGAACAGGTCGATGGAGTGGGTCAGCAACTGGGAGTTGTAGCCGGCCACGGTGGTGAACGCGCCGATCTCGATCAGGTTCGTGCAGTCGATGTGGTGGTTCTTGGTGATGGCCGAAGCGGCCCCCATGCGCAACTCGGCGCGCCGGTCGGTCTGGTGCTGAAAGTGCTTCGTTGGGCGCAGCGTCGAAAAGCCCGTGATCCAATTGCTGCGCCCGATGCTCGCCCCCTCGTCCATCTCGATGCGGTCCAGGTGAATCGCCACGCTGAAGTGGGCGATGCGCGCCCTGGGGCCCATCACCAGTTGCGACGGGTAGATCCAGGCCAGTCCAATCCGCGCGGTGGGGTGCAGCCGGTAGCCGAACCGTCGTTGCAACACCCAGCGCTTTAAGCGCCAAGGCAGCAGCACAATCAAAGCCTTTAGTATCGTCTTCATGAAGCGGGTACGGATGGTTCGCCGTGCAGCGCTAGGTAAGCGTCGGTCATCTCTTCTGTCCCGAAGCGCCGCACGTTCTCAAAGCCGGCCTCGATCAGCCCCGCGCGCGTGCCTTCGTCGTCAAGTTGGCTCAGCGCCGCCACGAACGCGTCCGGTTGTTTCGGGTCGGCGTGCAGGGCGGCCCCACCGGTCACCTCGGGCAGCGGGGCCAGGTTACTGGCAATCACGGGAGCACCGCACGCCTGCGCTTCGATCAGGGGCCACCCGAACCCCTCCGAAAACGAAGGGAAGATAAACGCGTGGCAGTGCGAGTAGAGCGCGAGCAGCGTAGCGTGGTCGGGCTTTTTGCAGTACGTCACACGGTTGGCAACCCCCAAGCTCTCGGCGGCGGCGAGCAGCTTCGCGTCGGGTGGCACCCCGGCAAAGCACACCCGCCCCGCCCAGTGCCCCTTCGCGCGCGCGAGCATCTCCAGCAGCATCACGCGGTTCTTGCGCGGCAGGCTCGAGCCCACGTGCAGTAGGTACCGCTCGCCCTCGGGCAGCCCCGCCCGGCGCAGCAGAGGGAGTGCTTCCTCAGCAGAGACGGGGGCGAAATTCGCGTTGAACCCATTGTAGATGACCCGCCAGTCGGCCCCGGTGGGCTCCCGCCGCAGCTCCCGAAGCTGCTCCAAAGTGTAGCGGCTGACGGTCGCCAGCGTACGCGCCCGGCTCAGGTGCTTCAGTATCCAGCGTTGCAATATCTTGCCGGTAGGTCCGGCCGGGCAGTACGTGTCGGGATAACCGAAGGCCCCTTGGATCGCCAGCACGTCGTGACAGGTGACGGCCACGGCACGCTTCGGCAGGTCGTTCAGGTAAGGTGCGTTCGAGTGATCACAGATGTGGTACCGGACGTTCTCCCCCCTACTTTTCAACCGGCGGTGTCGCAGGCGGAGCACCAACGGAAAGGCCACCCACTTGTCGAGGTACCCTAACCACTTACCCACCCCGGCCACCGTGGTGGCGGAGCGCGCGCCGAAGAAGACGACCGGACGCCAGAGCTCGACGGACACGCCGGCTCGGCGGAAGCCCGTCAGCAGCATCTGCGCGAATCGCTCCATGCTCTCTTGCCGGTCTTTAGGGTAGTTGCCGATCAGGATGATCTTCATGAGTTGGCGCAGAAGGATTGGTTGGCGGATGGAGCACAGCGGCGATGAGCAGGCCACCCACCAGCGTGCTGAACCCTAATGAAGTAGGCTGCCCCCACTGGCTTTGGGGAATGAGAGTGAGGGCGAGGCTCAAGATAATCCATGCGAGGGGGTCGTTGGCTACCACACGATGGTAGCTGCTTAAGACTAGTTTGGCGCTTACGGCCAGTCGGATGATGACCAACGCGAGACCGAGCAGCGGTCCCATTTCGCCGATCACCCGCCCCCACTCCCCCTCAGCGATAAGGAATACGTTTCTGTCGCCGGCCAACAACCGACTACCTACGTTGGTGCCCATGCCCAGCCCTTTGCCGAAGAAACTTTGGTCAAACGAACTGGAAAGCGCTTTGACAAGCCCACCCAAGTATCGATCCATCAACACTCCCTCTATTCCACCCTCCACCTTGTTGGCGGTATCGAAACGCGAAGTGAAGGCTTCGAGGGCGGTCTGGAAATACGAAACACTGCTCAGGACGACTAGAGCGACGAATAGCCCCAGCACGGCCACCAGCATCTTTCCAAGGTATTTAGGTTTACGAGCAACGATAAGGAAGGTAAACCCTGCCGTCAGCAGGCCCTGGAAGAAGAGCGCTCGACTGATAGACACGGGAATGGCCATTAACCAAGCACCGGTGGCAGCGATCAGCAACCAGCGATTGATC
>JBARYS010000615.1:0-4553 GCA_049648155.1 Catalinimonas sp.
CCTGTCTGACCTCTTGATTGAGAAGGGATACGAAGTACACGGCATCAAACGCCGCTCGTCGCTGTTCAACACCGACCGGATCGACCACCTGTATGAAGATCCGCACGTCAAGGACGTCCACTTCAAATTGCACTACGGCGACCTGACCGACTCGACGAACCTGATCCGCATCATCCAGGAGGTGCAGCCCGACGAGATCTACAACCTGGGGGCCATGTCGCACGTGCGCGTCAGCTTCGACACGCCCGAGTACACTGCCAACGCCGACGGCATCGGTACGCTGCGCCTGCTGGAGGCCCTGCGCATCCTGAAACTCGAAGAGAAGACCAAGATCTACCAGGCGTCGACCTCCGAACTCTACGGCCTCGTTCAAGAGGTGCCCCAGAGTGAGAAGACGCCCTTCTACCCGCGCTCACCCTACGCCGTGGCGAAGATGTACGCCTACTGGATCACGGTGAACTACCGCGAGGCCTACAACATGTTCGCCTGCAACGGCATCTTGTTCAACCACGAGTCGCCCCTGCGCGGCGAGACGTTCGTGACGCGCAAGATCACCCGTGGCGCGGCGCGCATCGCCCTCGGCCTGCAAGACAAGATGTACCTCGGCAACCTGGACGCCCGCCGCGACTGGGGGCACGCTAAGGACTACGTAGAGGCGATGTACCTGATTCTGCAACAAGACGAGCCCGACGACTACGTGATCGCCACTGGTGTCACCACGCCCGTCCGCGAGTTTGTGCGCATGGCCTTCGCCGAGATGGGCATCGAAGTGGAGTTCAAAGGCGAGGGCGTCGATGAGAAGGCGTTCGTGGTGGCCTGCACCGGCGCGTACCAGCTCGAAGAGGGCAAAGAGGTGATCGCGATCGACCCGCGCTACTTCCGCCCCACCGAGGTGGAGCTGCTCATCGGCGACCCGACCAAGTCGAAGGAGAAGCTCGGCTGGGTGCCTAAGCACGACCTGGCCGCGCTGGTGAAGGACATGATGCGCTCCGACCTCGATCTGTTTAAGCGCGACAAGTACCTGCAGAAGGGGGGGCACACGGTACTGAACTACCACGAGTAGGGGAAGACGGGCCGACTGCCGACCGTCGTACCGCCCGCTTTAACACTTATCTATTGCGCAGTTCATCGGCTTACGTACGTAGTACGCGCATGACTAGCGAAGCCTACAGACTTGAGCGTTTGGAGGTGTGGCGACTGTCTCTGGTTTTGCAAGATCACATCTACCAAGCCGCTGCGATCCTGACTTCGGACGAGACCTTCAACCTGAGGTCTCAGGCCGTACGGGCTGCGACGTCGGTGAGCCTCAATATCACAGAAAGAGCCGTTGGGAGCAGTAATGCCGAACGGAGGAAGTTTCAAGATTGCGCTACGGTCTTTGAACGAGACCGTAGCGTACATCCTCCTTATGGAGCGGCGTGGGTACGTGGCGGCGACAAAGACCACGGAGACGCACGAGCTTGTGCACAAACTCATGGCTAAGTTGCAGGCCTTATTCGCTCCGTAAAAGTATAGGCAGCTAAGTAGCGTACTCTCAGCCAAGCCCCATGCCGGAGTCACAACGAGAAGACAATCATCGGTAGTAGAACATCGTCAAAACACGGCGGTCGGCGCTCGGTCGGCGGCGGTCATTTAAACCATGGAAAAAAACGCTAAAATCTACATCGCCGGCCACCGGGGCATGGTCGGCTCGGCCCTGATGCGCCGCCTGAAGCAGGATGGCCACCACAACATCGTCACGCGCCGCTCGGCTGAACTCGACCTGCGCGACCAGCGGGACGTAGCCGACTTCTTTGCCGCCGAACGGCCCGACTATGTCTTTCTGGCTGCCGCCAAGGTGGGGGGAATTCACGCCAACAACGTCTACCGGGGCGAATTCCTCTACGACAACCTGATGATCCAGAACAACGTGATCCATCAGAGCCACGTGCACGGCGTGAAGAAGCTACAGTTCCTCGGCTCGTCGTGCATCTACCCCAAATTGGCCCCCCAGCCGCTGCGAGAGGATTACCTGCTGACCGGCCCGTTGGAGCACACAAACGAGCCGTACGCCATCGCCAAGATCGCCGGCATCAAGCTGTGTGAAAATTACCGGGCGCAGTACGGCAGCAACTTTATCTCGGTGATGCCGACCAACCTCTACGGGCCGAACGACAACTACGACCTGAACAACTCGCACGTGCTGCCCGCCCTGGTGCGGAAGTTCCACGAGGCCAAGGTCGAAGGCAAGCCGCACGTCGAGGTGTGGGGCAGCGGCAGCCCGAAGCGCGAGTTCCTGCACGCCGACGACCTGGCCGACGCCTGCGTCTTCCTGATGAAGACCTACGACGAGCCGGAGCTGGTCAACATCGGCACCGGTGTGGACCTGAGCATCAAGGAGTTGGCCGAGACCATCAGCGACGTGGTGGGCTACGAGGGTAGCATTAAGTGGGACAGCAGCAAGCCCGACGGCACGCCCCGCAAGCTCATGGACGTCTCGAAGCTGCACGGGCTGGGCTGGCAGCACCGCATCGACCTGCGCGAGGGGCTGATCCGCGTCTACGCCGAGGTCAGCGAAAAGGGCTTTGCCAAGGCCGAGCCGGTTGCATAAGGCGGAAGACCGAGGACAGAAGACTGAAGTTTGTAACCTCACGTATTGCTCTGGCGTGCGCGAGACTTTCTGTCGTCGGCCTCCTATCTTCCTTTAAAGTCGGGGTGGCGCTTCTCCACGAACGCTTGCATTCCCTCCTTCTGATCTTCGGAGGCGAACAGCAGGTAGAAGTTCTTCCGCTCGAAGGCCAGGCCTTCGCGCAGCGTCGTCTCGAACGCCTGGTTCACGGCCTCCTTTGCCAGCCGGGCCGCCAGCGGCGACATCGCGGCGATCTCTTCGGCTAACCGCAGGGCCTCCTCCAGATAGACCTCCGTAGCGGCCACGCGGCTCACCAGCCCCGCCCGCTCGGCCTCGCGCGCCGTAATGAACCGGCCCGTCAGGACCATCTCCATCGCCCGGGCCTTGCCCACCGCGCGGGTGAGGCGTTGGGTGCCGCCCGCACCCGGCATCACGCCGATTTTGATCTCCGGCTGGCCGAAGCGGGCGCTCTCGGCGGCTACGATCAAGTCGCAGAGCATGGCGAGCTCACAGCCGCCGCCGAGGGCAAAGCCCGACACGGCCGCAATCAGTGGCTTGGTGGTCTGCCGGATCTGCTCCCAGGTCTTGAACTGGTCGACCAGCAGCATATCGACGGCCCCTTGTCCGGCCATCTGCTTGATGTCGGCCCCGGCGGCGAAGGCCCGCTCGTTGCCGGTCAGGACGATCACGCGCACCTCTTCGTCGGCGTCCAAGGCTTGCAGCGCGTCGCGCAGCTCCTCCATCAACTGCCGGTTCAGGGCGTTCAACTCTTTCGGCCGGTTCAGCGTGACGAGCGCCACGTGCGGCCGTGCGGTGGTGACGATATCGATAAACTCCATCTACCAAAGGTAGCGCGCGGCATTAGAGGCGCGCACTCCGCACCCGGTGTCGTGGACGGTTGCGCGTACGGCAGACGGACCAAATGAGCGCCCTAGCTACCGAAGTCGACCGTGGGGGGACGCTCCGAGCCGGGCGTGGACTGGAAGTACGCGCGGCGGTCGAAGCCGAACAGGCCGGCCGTGAGGTTGTTGGGAAAGCGGCGGATGAGCGTGTTGTACGACTGGACCGTCTCGTTGAAACGCCGTCGCTCCACGGCGATGCGGTTCTCGGTACCCTCCAACTGCACCTGCAGGTCGCGGAAGTTTTGGTTGGCCTTCAGCTCAGGATAGCTCTCGGCCACGGCCAGCAGTCGGCTCAGCGCGCCCGAAAGTTGCTGCTGCGCGGCCTCGAAGCGTTGCAGGTTCTCCTCTGTCAGGTCTTCGGCGCTGAGTTGGATCGAGGTCGCGTTAGACCGCGCTTCGATCACCTGCGTGAGGGTCTCCTGCTCGAAATCGGCCGCGCCCTTCACGGTACTCACCAAGTTCGGAATCAGGTCGGCGCGGCGCTGGTAGACGTTCTCGACCTGCGACCAGGCCCCGTCGACGGCCTCTTCTTGGGTGACCATCGAGTTGTAGCCGCACGAGCTGAGCGAGAGGGCCAGCAGCAGCAGCAGCGGCGCGGAGAGGGAGCGATTCATGGGAGGGAGTTAAGGGTTTAGAGCTTGTCTAAGGTTTTGTTCGAGATTGGGGAGTAGCGTTTTCTTAGTCGGGCGTACTGACTCCTGGAGGGAATAGCGCTCCGCCCGCCCGCGCGGCGCTATTTCGGGCGGGCGGAGCGGTGCCGCCGAGAGAAGTCACGAAGTAGGGCTGAAGCAGATCATCACTTTAAGCCGAGAGAGAATCTTAGACAAGCGCTTAGTCACCAGACGGGGCCGTGGGCGGAGCGATACACGTGGGTCCTCCTCCGTCGGTCCGTGGCTTCCGGCGGCGTTTTTTACGACGTTTCTTTCCGGTGGGTGCCGCCCCGTCCACCGGCGGGCGGTGTTGCTGGGTCGGGACGCCTTCCAGCGCTTCCTTACGCGGTTCGCTCGGCGTGGGTTGTTCGCCGTCGGGCCGCCGTTCTCCAC
>JBARYS010000616.1:0-1891 GCA_049648155.1 Catalinimonas sp.
CGCCCGGATGCCGCTCAACGCGGCGCGGCTGCTGCACCTGAAGGAGCAAGAGGTGGCCCGCGCGGCGGCCGTGCGCAATTACGTCACTCACCCCGCGCGCTGCCGCACGGCGCTCTTCCAGGCGTACTTCGGCGAGACCGACGGCGCGGAGAGTAGTGACCCGGCCTGCGGCGTGTGCGACCACTGTCTGGCGCGGAAGCGCTCCCAGGCCGCCGAGCCCGCCCCGCACCGCTACCGCGTCACGGCCGCCCTGCAAAAGGGGGCGCTGGCTCCCGACCACCTCGTGGCCCACCTGCCCGACCTGCGACAAAACGAGGTGCTGCTGACCGTGCGCGAGATGCTCGACGTGGGGCTGGTGCGCTACGACGCGGGCGGAAAACTTACGCTGACGGAGCGCTGACCGCCGCCGCCCGAACTACCTTTGTGCCCGGAGACTACTTTCTCAGCCGCGCGCCCCGCTATTTTTTCAGTCATAGCGTTGCCATCTTTCCAACGAACGTTCCGGTACGCCCACAAAAACCGTAACAACCCCGCCGTTTTGCGCGCCTACCCCGGGTCGTGGGGCGGGCGCGTACTTCCGGCAGCCCGGCGAAACAATTACATTTGTTTGCCCCCGCCGGGCACCCACCACCACCGTTTTTTTCAACAACATGGCCTACATAGAACCGGCTCCAATCAAGGACAAGGAGAATCCGTTTGAGTCGATGATGTCGCGCTTCGACATTGCCGCGCACATTCTGGGGCTCGACGACGCCACCTACAACGTGCTCAAGACGCCCTCGAAGCAGGTGATCGTCTCGCTGCCCATCACGATGGACGACGGCCGCAAGCGCGTCTTCGAAGGCTACCGCGTGATTCACTCTAACATCCTCGGCCCGGCCAAGGGGGGCGTACGCTTCGACCCCGACGTGAACATCGACGAGGTGAAGGCGTTGGCGGCCTGGATGACCTGGAAGTGTGCCGTGGTCGACATCCCCTACGGCGGCGCGAAGGGCGGCATCACCTGCAACCCCCGGGCAATGTCGGCCGGCGAGATCGAGCGCCTCACGCGCGCCTACACCTCGGCCATGCTGGGCGTGTTCGGACCTGACCGCGACATTCCCGCACCCGACATGGGCACCGGCCCCCGCGAGATGGCCTGGCTGATGGATGAATACTCGAAGGCGCACGGCATCACGGTCAACGCCGTCGTGACGGGCAAGCCGCTCGTGCTGGGCGGCTCGCTCGGGCGGATGGAGGCCACCGGCCGCGGCGTGATGGTGACGGCCCTCTCGGCCATGGAGAAGTTGAAGCTGAATCCCGTGCAGGCCACCTGCGCCGTGCAGGGCTTCGGCAACGTGGGGTCGATCTCGGCGAAGCTGCTCCACGAACGGGGCGTGCGCATCATGGCCGTCAGCGACATCTCGGGCGCGTACCACAGCGCGAAGGGTATCGACGTGGACGCCGCCATCGCCTACAAAGAGGCGCACAACGGCACGCTGGCGGGCTTCGATGGGGCCGAGTTGATGGATGCCGACGAGCTGCTCACCCTGCCGGTCGACGTGCTGGTGCCCGCCGCCAAGGAGGACGTGATCACCATGAGCAACGTCGAGCAAATCAAGGCGCGCCTGATCGTGGAGGGTGCCAACGGTCCCACCTCGGCCCGCGCCGACGCCATAATCGTCGAGAAGGGCATCATGGCCGTGCCCGACATCCTGGCGAACGCCGGCGGCGTGACGGTCTCTTACTTCGAATGGGTGCAAAACCGGCTGGGCTACAAGTGGACGCTCGACCGGGTAGACCGCCGCAGCGACCGCATCCTGAAGGACGCTTTCGACAAGGTCTACGATACGGCCCTCCGCTACGACGTGCCGATGCGCATCGCCGCCTACATCGTGGCCATCGACAAGGT
>JBARYS010000617.1:0-7064 GCA_049648155.1 Catalinimonas sp.
CATCCAGCCCCTCACGCGCCCGCTCACGTCGGCGGTGGGGCTACTGCTCGGCACGCTCGGACACCGCTTCGGCTGGCCCTTCCCGGTGGGCGGCTCGCAGTCGTTCGCCGACGCCCTGGCGGCCTACTACGAACACCTCGGGGGCGAGATAGTAACTGGCTGTCTGGTCACCGACGTGCGGACACTACCCCACCGGCGGGCCACCGTCCTCGACCTGACGCCGCACCAACTGCTACGGATGGAGGGCCTCACCTTCCCCCCCCGCTACCGGAAGCAACTGGAGCGCTACCGCTGGGGCATGGGTGTGTTCAAGATCGACTACGCCCTGAGCGGGCCGGTGCCTTGGACCGACGAGGCGCCGCGCCGCGCCGGGACAGTACACCTGGGTGCGTCGTTGAACGAGATTGCCCGCGCCGAGGCCGAAATCTGGCGCGGCGACCACCCCGAGCGCCCCTACGTGCTGCTGGCCCAACAGAGTTTGTTCGACGGCACCCGCGCACCTAACGGCCAACACACGCTCTGGGCGTACTGCCACGTGCCGTTCGGCTCGACAGTCGACATGCAAGACCGGATCGAAGCGCAGATCGAGCGGTGCGCGCCGGGCTTTCGTGACCTGGTGCTGGCCCGCCACAAAATGCTCACGTACGACATGGAGCGCTACAACGCCAACTACGTCGGCGGCGATATAAACGGGGGCGTGCAGGACCTCCGGCAGGCGTTCACGCGCCCCACCCTCAGTCTGACGCCCTATCGCACCGCCGCGCCGGGTGTCTATCTCTGCTCCTCCTCTACCCCGCCCGGCGGGGGCGTGCACGGCATGGGCGGCTACCACGCGGCCGAAACGGTAATCGGCGACTGGCCAAGGCTAAACCGGCAAGCGTGATGCGGTTTCTTACGCGCGCCCTCCTAACGCCGCGTAATTATTCTGCAAAACCCTTGCGGAAGCCGATTTTTTATCGTTTATCTTTGGGGCACCTTTTCAAACGCATGAACCAGCGCCCCGCATACCGTCCCGCTATGCCCGTCGGAGCCCTCCGACGACCCCCCGTGGGTGCTTCTTCGTTCATGGCGTAGGGTACGTCCCGCCGCGCCGACCTCCGTAAGGTTTTCCCTTTCCACCCACTCACTACATTAGTGACCATGCAACCGGTTGAGGTTATCGTGGCCGACGCGTCACACTTCATATACGCCGAAGAGATCTGCCGGCAGATGGAAGCCGCCGCCCGCGTGCGGGGCACCGGCATCGCCAAGCGGCACCCCGAGTACATCCGCCGCAAGATGGCCGAGGGCAAGGCCATCATCGCCCGGCACACCGACGGGCGCGGGGCCGCCCCCCGTGGGACAGCCCCGCGCTTCGCCGGCTTCTGTTACATCGAAACCTGGGGGCACGGCCAGTTCGTGGCAAACTCGGGCCTGATCGTCGACCCCGACTTTCGCGGCGCAGGGCTGGCCAAGCGCATCAAGGCGCGCGCCTTCGAGCTGACACGCCAGAAGTATCCCGATGCCAAGCTGTTCGGCATCACCACCTCGCTGCCGGTGATGAAGATCAACTCCGAGCTCGGCTACCAACCGGTGACCTTCTCGGAGCTGACCACCGACGAGAGCTTCTGGCAGGGCTGTCAGAGCTGCGTCAACTACGACATCCTGATGCGCACCGAGCGCAAGCACTGCCTCTGCACCGGGATGCTGCACGACCCCAGCGCTAAACCCAAGCGCGGCGAGTGGAAAAATTGGAAGGTCTACGAACGCTGGCTGCGCGCCAAGCGGCGGGTCTTCGGCCGTTCGCGCCACCAACCCGATGCCAAGAACGACACGGAAACGACGGGACGCAAGAAGGCCGCGCCGGTGCTGACCGGGTTGGTGGCGCTGATGCGCTTTCTGGGGTAAAGATGCGCCTGCGCCCGGCCCACTCGGACGACGTCCCCGCTCTGCTCGCCCGCTGCCCGACGTAAGCGGCGATCCCGCCGTGCGGGCTATTTTGCGTCCCCAAACCTGAACCTTCCCGCCCTTGAAAGATAAAGTAGTGCTCGCCTTTTCGGGTGGGCTGGATACCTCCTACTGTGCCGTCTACCTGGCGCAAGCGCTCGACCTCGACGTGCGCACCGCGCTGGTGCAGACCGGTGGCTTCTCGGACGGCGAGCTGGCCGAGGTGGCCCGCCGCGCCGCGCAACTGGGCATTGATAGCCACGTGACGCTCGACGAGACCGACCGCTACTACCACGCGTGCGTACGCTACCTCCTGTTCGGCAACGTGCTGCGCAACGGCACCTACCCGCTGTCGGTCAGCTCGGAGCGGATGTTCCAAGCGCTGGCCACGGTGCGCTACGCCCGCGAGATCGGCGCGCGCTACGTGGCCCACGGCAGCACCGGCGCGGGCAACGACCAAGTGCGCTTCGACCTCGCCATCCAAGTGCTGGCCCCGGAGTTGGAGGTGCTCACGCCGATCCGCGACCAGCAGTTGAGCCGCGAGGCGGAGATCGACTACCTGAAGCAGCACGGCATCGGCGGCGACTGGGAGCGGGCGGCCTACTCGATCAACCAGGGGCTGTGGGGCACCAGCGTGGGTGGCCGCGAGACGCTCACCTCGCGCGAGCCGCTGCCGGGCGCGGCCTTCCCCCACCAACCCACTGCCGAGGGCGAGCGCACGGTGAGCCTGCACTTCACACGCGGCGAGCTGACGGGCGTGGACGGCCGGACCTACGACGACCCCGTGGCGGCCATCCGCGCGGTGGAGGCGCTGGGCAATGCCTACGCCGTGGGGCGCGACGTGCACGTGGGCGACACGATCATCGGTATCAAGGGGCGCGTGGGCTTCGCGGCGGCGGCGGCACTGATCCTGATCGAGGCGCACCGGCTGCTCGAGAAGCACGTGCTCACCAAGTGGCAGCAGTACTGGAAGGAGCAGTTGGGCAACTGGTACGGCATGTTGCTGCACGAGGCGCAGTACCTCGAACCGGTGATGCGCAACGTGGAGGCTTTCCTGGCAGACACCCAGCGCAACGTGACCGGCGAGGTGCGCGTGCGCCTGCTCCCCTACCGCTTCGAGGTGCTGGGCGTCGACTCCCCCCACGACCTGATGAGTGCCCAGTTCGGCGCGTACGGCGAGATGAACCGCGCCTGGACCGGCGACGACGTGAAGGGCTTCACAAAGATCATGGCGAACCCATTGAAGATTTACTACGCGGTGAACGGGGAGGGAGAGGCCTAACGAAGATTGTCGTGGTGAACAGCATCTACCAGAAGGTGAAGTGATTGAAAATTGTCCAGAGGATGCACGCGGTCACAGTTGTTTGTGGCTGGGTTAGGGTGCGAACGGGCAAATTATCCACCTTGCTTGTGCTCCGAAGGATGGTCATCTAGCCGTCATGACTGCATACTTACCTGATCCAAGTACGTGGTCGGCCGATTCCAAACGAAGATCAACGACATGAATTTGAATTGCACGCACTGCCAGGGTAAGATGCAATGCAGCACCGCCCCGCTCACCGTCGACCGTCACGGGTACCACATCTACTGTCGTGCCTTACCCGCTTGGGTATGCAAACAATGCGGTGGGGCGTACTTCGATCGCCAAGAGGTGGAGCGTGTGCAACGGGCGCTGCGAGCTATTATTGATGCAGAGACGCCCACGAAGGCAGCGTAGGAAACCCCGTCGCAACAAATTACCCCCACTCCCATGATCCAAGCGGCCCTCGTCGGCGGGGCGGGCTACACGGGCGGCGAACTGCTGCGCCTGCTGGCCTTCCACCCCAACGTCCAGATTAAGTTTGTCCACAGCAACAGCCAGGCGGGGCGGCCCGTGGCGGACGTACACACCGACCTGCTGGGCGACGTGGACCTCCCCTTCACCGACCAACTCGACTTCGAGGGGCTGGACGTGCTCTTCCTCTGCGTGGGGCACGGCACGGCGGCCACGTTCCTCGACGAACACCCGGTGCCGGACGCAGTGCGCGTCATCGACCTGAGCCATGACTTCCGCCTGCGCCGGCCGGACCACGCGTTCGTCTACGGCCTGCCCGAGTTGCAGCGCGACGCCGTTCGCACCGCCACACGCATCGCCAACCCCGGCTGCTTCGCCACGGCCATCCAACTGGCGCTGCTGCCCCTGGCTGCCGCCGGCCGCCTCCACGCCGACGTCCACGTGCACGCCATCACCGGCTCGACGGGCGCAGGGCAGTCGCTCAGTCCGACGTCGCACTTCAGTTGGCGCAACAACAACGTGTCGGTCTACAAGGCGTTCGCGCACCAACACCTCGGCGAGATCGGCCAGTCGCTGCGGCAGCTACAGCCCGGCTTCGACCGGCGGCTCCACTTCGTGCCCATGCGCGGCGACTTCACGCGGGGCATCCTGGCGAGCGCTTACACGCCGTTTGCGGGCACTCTTGACGACGCCCACGCCCTCTACATCGACTACTATGCCGACCACCGCTTCACGCACGTGGCCGACCAGAACCCGGCCCTCAAGCAGGTGGTGGGCACCAACAAGGCGCTGGTCTACCCGGCCGTCCACGATGGGTTGCTGCACGTGGTGAGCTTGATCGACAACTTGCTGAAGGGGGCCTCGGGGCAGGCGGTGCAGAACATGAACCTGATGTTCGGACTGCCGGAGGACGCGGGGCTGCGGCTGAAGGCTTTGGCGTTTTGAGCTTTTCTCGTGGTTTTTCTCGCAGAGTTTCGCAGAGGCTCTTGACTCTTACACCCGCAGAGTTTCGCTGAGTTTCTTGTGCTACCCCCAATGTTCTTGCTTTCCTTATTTTACGCCGTTGGTGATGCATGAGAATGAGATTTCTTACGACGTGCGGGGCGCGGCGTTCCGCGTGCACACCGCACTAGGTCCTGGCCTGCTGGAGTCGGTCTACGAGCGCGCGCTGGCCTACGAGCTGATTCAGATGGGACACGACGTCCAGACGCAGGTCGCCATGCCGGTCGTCTACCGGGAGGTGCGGCTGGAGGCGGGATTCCGTATCGACCTGCTGGTAGCGCAGCGGGTAATTGTCGAGGTCAAGTCGGTGGAAGGGCTGCTCGACGTCCACCACAAACAACTCCTGACCTACCTGAAGCTGTCCGGCAAAAAGCTCGGGCTGCTGATGAACTTCAACGTCTCCTCCATGAAGAGCGGCATCGTCCGCATCGCCAACGGCCTCTAACGGCGCAGGCTGCGAAAACTCCGCGAAACTCTGCGGGTGTAAGAGTCAAGAGCCTCTGCGGAACTCTGCGAGAAAACAATCGTCCGCATCGCCAACGGCCTCTAACGGCGCAGACTGCGAAAACTCTGCGGGTGTAAGAGTCAAGAGCCTCTGCGAAACTCTGCGAGAAAACAATCGTCCGCATCGCCATTAGCTAAACGACGTTCTTTGTATCATTGGTGTTTCTCCGCATCGAAGACCGGAGTGTATCCCAGCGACCAGCTTCCGTCTGCTTATGAAACCATTCGACGTCTACCCCCTCTTTGACCTGACGCCCACGCGCGCCGAGGGCTGCTACCTCTGGGACGAGCGGGGCACGCGTTACCTCGACCTGTACGGAGGGCACGCCGTGATCTCCATCGGCCACTCGCACCCGCACTACGTCCGCCGCCTCACCGAGCAGTTGGGGCAGATGGGCTTTTACTCGAATTCGGTACGCAACCCGCTACAGGTGGAGCTGGCCGAAAAGCTCGGCATACTGTCGGGCTACGACGACTACGCCCTGTTCCTGTGCAGCTCGGGGGCCGAGGCCAACGAGAACGCCCTGAAGCTGGCCTCGTTCCACACCGGGCGCGACCGCGTGGTGGCGCTGCGCGGGGCATTCCACGGGCGCACGTCGGCGGCGGTGGCGGCCACCGACAACCCGAAGATCGTCGCGCCACTCAACGCGCACCACCGCGTGACGCACGTCGACTTCGACGACGCCGGGGCATTGGCTGCCGAGGTGCGGCGGGGCGACGTCTGCGCCGTGATCGTGGAGGGCATCCAGGGTGTAGGCGGCATCTACGTGCCGACGGCAGGCTTCTGGGCGCAGGCGGCCGCGCTCTGCCGGGAGACGGGCACGGTGCTGATCGCCGACGAGGTGCAGTCGGGCTACGGCCGCAGCGGGCGCTTCTTCGCCCACCAGCACGCCGACGTCCGGCCCGACGTCATTCCGGTGGCGAAGGGCATGGGCAACGGATTCCCCGTGGGCGGCGTGCTGATCGCCCCGCACCTGCGGCCGAGTTGGGGCATGTTGGGCACGACCTTCGGCGGCAACCACCTGGCCTGCGCGGCGGGGCTGGCGGTGCTCGAAGTGATTGAGCGGGAAGGCCTCGTGGCGCACGCGCAGACCCTCGGCGACCGCTGGCTGGCCGACCTGCGGGGCCTCGACGGCGTGCGCGAAGTGCGCGGTCAGGGCCTGATGATCGGGCTGGAGTTCGACTTCCCCGTGACCGAGATGCGCAAGCGCCTGCTGTTCGAGCACCGCATCTTCACGGGGGCGTCGGGCAAGCGAGTGATCCGCCTGCTGCCGCCACTCAACCTCCGCCCCGACCAGGCCGACCAATTCACCGAAGCCCTGCAAACTGAACTCGCCACCGCGCCCGCTCCCTGATGCAACAATTTCTCTCCGTCCGCGACGTCGCCGACCTCCCCGCGCTCGTCGCCGAAGCCCGCCGCCTGAAGGCCGGGGACGTTCCTGACATCGGCCGGGGCAAGACGCTGGGCTTGCTCTTTTTCAACCCCAGCCTGCGCACGCGCCTCAGCACGCAGGTGGCCGCCGCCAAGCTGGGCATGGACGTGATCACGATGAACGTGGACCGCGACGGCTGGCGGCTCGAAACGCGCGAGGGCGTGGTGATGGACGGCGACACCGCCGAGCACGTCCGCGACGCCGCCGCTGTGCTGGGCCGCTACTGCGACGTGCTGGGCGTACGCGCCTTCGCCGGCCTGCAAAACCCCGCCGAGGACTACGGCGACCACGTGTTGCACCAGTTCGTGCGCTACGCCGGCGTGCCTGTGGTGAGCCTGGAGTCGCCCGTGCGCCACCCCCTGCAGTCGCTGGCCGACCTGATCACCATCGAGGAGCACCGGCACCGGCCCCGCCCGCGCGTGGTG
>JBARYS010000618.1:0-4823 GCA_049648155.1 Catalinimonas sp.
CCGTGGTGCACATCCGCTCGTCGCGCAGTGCCGCGAGCGCCCCCACTCCGCAGCCGATGCCCGACGTGTTCCGCCGCTTTTTCGGCGATGAGTTCGACCAAGGCGCGCCCCGGCAGCGCAGCCCGCAGCAGGCCTCCGGCTCGGGCGTGATCATCGACGCAGCCGAGGGGTTCATCGTCACCAACAACCACGTGGTGGCGAACGCTGACCAACTGGAGGTGACTCTTAGTGACCAGCGCACCTACGCCGCCAAGCTGATCGGCACCGACCCGACCACCGACCTGGCCGTGATTCAGATCGAGGGCGACGCCCTGGCGGCGCTCAACTTTGCCAGCTCCGACGATGTGCGCGTCGGCGAGTGGGTGCTGGCCGTGGGCAACCCCTTCAACCTGGAGTCGACCGTGACGGCTGGTATCGTCAGCGCCAAGGGGCGCGGCATCGGCATCCTGGCGCGCGATAACTACGACCAAGCGACCCGGACGAACAACGCGGTTGAGTCCTTCATTCAGACCGACGCCGCCGTAAATCCCGGCAACTCGGGCGGGGCACTGGTGAACTTGCGCGGCGAGCTGATTGGCATCAACACGGCGATCTCGTCGCCGACGGGCTCCTACACAGGTTACTCGTTCGCCGTACCCTCGCTGCTGGTACGGAAGATTGCCGGCGATCTGATCGAGTACGGCGCCGTGCAACGTGGCCTGCTGGGCGTGACGATTCAGAACGTGAACGGTCGCTTTGCCGATGAAAAGGGACTTGCTGTGACGCAGGGCGTTTATGTGAACGGCTTCTCGGCAAGCAGCGGTGCCGCCGACGCCGGCCTGGAAGCCGGTGACGTGATCGTGGCCGTGGACGGTCAGGTCGTGAACGCTTCTTCCGAACTACAGGAGCGCATTAGCCGCCGCCGCCCCGGCGACCGGGTACAGATCACCGTGAACCGCGACGGCCGCGAGCGCGACTACGCCGTCGAACTGAGGAGTATGACCGATGCGCCCGCCGTGGCCCGCACCGAGGCCGGCAGCACGTTCGAGGCGCTCGGCGTGGACGTGCGCGACCTTGAAGACGAGGAGCGCGCGGAGCTGGGCGAAGGTGTGATGGTCCGTGCCCTGCGCGACGGCGAACTGCGACGTCAGACCAGCGTCCGCCCCGGCTTCGTCATCCAGAAGGTAAACGACGAGCCGGTCGGCTCGGCCCGGGAGTTTCAAGAGCTGATCGACGGCCGCACGGGCGGGGTGATGCTCGAAGGGCGCTACCCCAACAGCGCACGCACTTATTACTACGCGTTCGGTTTGTAGGACCGGGCGGGTCACAAGCGCAACCACAACAAAAAGCCGTCTCCTTCCGGGGGCGGCTTTTTGTTGTGGTTGCGCTTGTACGCGCCGTGGGGCACCCCCCTCGTACGGGCGGCGATATTTCGCCCAACCCGGCGGAACGCCCCACCCGGCCGCGCCGTTGGTCTGCCGATGGCTAAAGCAAAAACAGTCTATTTCTGCCAAAACTGCGGCGCACAGTCACCCAAATGGCTCGGTAAGTGCCCCGCCTGCGGAGAGTGGAACACCTACGTCGAGGAGGTGGTCAAGAAAGAAGAGAAGGGGAGTTGGCGGGCGGCGAGCGGCAGCACCGCTCTCCGGCGCGGCGGCAACGCCGGCAGCCGCCCCCGGCGCATCGGGGAGATCAACTACCGCGAGGAGAGCCGCACCGTCACGCCCGACGACGAGCTGAACCGCGTGCTGGGCGGCGGCATCGTGCCGGGTTCGCTGGTGCTGATCGGTGGCGAGCCGGGCATCGGCAAGTCGACGCTCATGCTGCAAATTGCTGTCTCGTTGCCGGAGCAGCGTGTGCTCTACGTATCGGGCGAGGAGAGCGAACAACAGATTCGGATGCGCGCCGAGCGGATTGCCCCCGGCGGCGACGGCTGCTACGTGCTGACCGAAACTTCGACCGACAACATCTTTTTGCAAGCCAACGAGCTAGCTCCGACGCTGGTGGTGATCGACTCGATTCAGACGCTGCACGCACCGCACGTCGAATCGGGGGCGGGCAGCGTCTCGCAGGTGCGTGAGTGCACTGCCGCGCTGATGAAGTATGCCAAAGAGACCAATGTGCCGGTGTTCCTGATCGGCCACATCAACAAAGAGGGCAATATCGCCGGTCCGAAGGTGCTGGAGCACATGGTCGACACCGTACTGCAGTTCGAGGGCGAACGCCACGGCAACTACCGCATCCTGCGGACCACTAAGAATCGCTTCGGCTCTACCTCCGAGTTGGGCATCTACGAGATGGTCCACGACGGCCTGCGGCAGGTCAGTAACCCCTCGGAAATCTTGATCTCGCAGCGCGAAGACGAACTGAGCGGCGTCACCATCGGCGCGATGGTTGAGGGCAACCGGCCCCTGTTGATCGAGATTCAGTCGCTGGTCAGTCCGGCTACTTACGGCACGCCGCAGCGGGCGTCGACCGGCTATGATGCCAAGCGTCTGCAGATGCTGCTGGCCGTGCTCGAAAAGCGCGGCGGCTACCGGCTGGGGGTGCAGGACGTCTTCCTGAACGTAGCGGGCGGCTTGCGTGTGGAAGATCCCGCCGTCGACCTGGCCGTGTGCGCGTCGGTATTCTCCTCTTACCAAGAGGTGGCCGTCCCGAACCGCACCTGCTTTGCCGCCGAGGTGGGGCTGGGCGGCGAGGTGCGGGCGGTGGGGCGCGTAGAGAGCCGCATCAGTGAAGCGGCCAAGCTGGGCTTCGACGAGATCTACATCTCGAAGTACGCCACGAAGGGCCTCGATCTGCAGAAGTTCCCCATCCAGGTGCGGGCCGTGGGGCGGCTCGACGAGGTCTTCGACCGGCTGGGGTAGCGCCGGTGCAGAGACAGAATGCTAGCTATAGGACCGCCAGGCACCACACGGCCCAAAAAGACGGGAGTTGGAAATATTAGAATAGTGCAATATGCCTTACGGTGAGCAAGCGGCTCAAGCGATCTGATATAACGAAGTCAGGAACGCACAACACCCCTCGGATCATCGGTCATCTTAATTTAACATTCGCTTAATATGGCAGATAGTGTGGATAATCCCACCCCAAAGCGGGGCTTTCCCACAACTTATGCACAGTTTGGCACTTGTTATTACATAATTTGCGGTCGGGTGCGCCATTTCTTACTTAGGTACCTTACTCAGGGGGCAGGTGGTTTTCCGCCGAAAATTGCCATCCTGAATTAACGGGCACCCGCCTAAAAAGTGCTAATACGCAGGGTTTCGCCGTGAGGGACGTCTCCCTAGGTTTTCCGGCCGTTTATCCGCAACTTTGCGCCTTATCCATCGACTTCATTCGCGATCAATGCGAAATTTTGAGGCGTTTCGAGCGCTACTCAGTGCGCCGAAGAAGGTGGTCATCACCACGCACTATAAACCTGACGCCGACGCCCTGGGATCGGCTTTGGCGCTGACCGGCTACCTCCAGAAGCGTTACCACGAGGTGCAGGTCATTGTGCCGTCGGACTATCCGCGCTTTCTGAACTGGATGGCGGGCAACGAAGAGGTGATGGTCTACGGGGAAGACACGCACGAGGCCGCCGCCCGTTACGTGGCCGAGGCTGACCTGATCTTCTGCCTCGACTTCGCCAGCCTAGCCCGCGCTCAGGACCTGGAGCCGCTGATCCGCGCCTCCCAAGCCACCAAGGTGCAGATCGACCACCACCTGGAGCCGGAAGCGTTCGCCGAGTTCGTGCTCTGGAACAACCATGCCTCGGCCACCTGCGAGTTGGTATTTGACCTGTTCGACATGCTGGGCGACGCCGAGCTGCTCGACATCGGCATGGCCGAATGCATCTACGCGGGCATCCTGACCGATACCGGCTCGTTCCGTCACCCAACCACTTCGGCGCGGGTGCACGTCATCATCTCCGAATTGATCAAGGTCGGCGTCGAACCGTCGCGTATCCACAAGCTGATTTACGACAACTATTCCGAGAGCCGCCTGCGCTTCTTGGGCTACGCGCTCTCCGAAAAGCTGGTGGTGCTACATGAACACCGTACGGCCTACATCGCCATCACGACCGAGGAGTTGGAGCGATTCCAGTACAGTACTGGTGACACCGAGGGCTTCGTCAACTTCGCGCTCTCCATCGAGGGAATCGTGGTCGGGGCCGTCTTCATCGACCGAGGTAACATGGTCAAGATGTCGTTCCGATCGATTGGCGACTTCTCGGTCAATGAGCTGGCGCGGGCGCACTTCGACGGTGGCGGCCACAAGAATGCGGCGGGGGGGAAATCGGATCTCTCGCTCGATGAGACCGTCGAGAAATTTGTCGACCTCCTGCCTCAGTACATCGACAAGATCGAGCAAAACACATTATAATTTATGCCGCCCGCCGGCGGCTACCCAATCACGGCCGCCCGGTTCGCCGCGCGCCATTAGACTCTCCATGCGACACTCTTTCTTACGCCCCTTCACCTTACTGCTCGTCTCTTTTGGCCTCATGACCGCTTGCGAAGAGGGCGGCGGCCGCGACGAGCAGGTAACCGACGACGGCCTGCGCTACGTGTTCCACACCGACAGCACGGGCGACGCCGCCCAGATCGGCGACATCATCTCTTTTCACTACGTGGTGAAGTCGAGCCGCGACTCGGTGCTGGGCGACACCCGTCAGATGGGCCGGCCGCAAGAGGCCGAACTGCGCGAGGGGGCCTTTGCGGGGGCGCTTGAAGACGGCCTCCAGATGATGAGCGCCGGCGACAGCGCCACCTTCTTCGTGTCGGTAGATTCGCTGCTGGCCATCACCGGGCAGCCCATTCCGGAGTTTCTCGACTCGGGCAGCGCGCTGGCCTACACCG
>JBARYS010000619.1:0-4081 GCA_049648155.1 Catalinimonas sp.
CACCAGCGTCAGGCGCGCGGTGCCCTCTCGGGCGGAGGTCAGGTGCACGTCGAACACCTTGCCGAATGGGTTAGGCGTCACCGAGAGGGTCGAAACCCCAAACTGCGGCTGCGCACCCACCGACACCACTTGTGACCACTCGGACGAGCCATCGAAGTCTACCTGACGCAGGCGGTAGTAGACCGGGCCACCCACCACTCGCCGGTCGGTCCAAGCGTAGGCCTGCGGCTCGGTGGTGGTGCCTGCCCCGGTGATGCTGTTGATCTGTGACCATTCGGAGGCATCGAACGAGCGGTAGATTTCGAAGCGGTCGTTCTCGATCTCGGTCGCCGTGCGCCAGGTCAGCCGGACGTCGCGGCCGCCGTTGTGCCACGCCGCCGCGAACTGCGTCAGCTCTACCGGCAGCGGTGCGCTGTTCGATCCCGCCTTGATGGGGCTGAACGAGGTGAGGCGCTCGGCCGAGCGGACGCTCCCACTCACGCCCATGGTGATGTCTTGGCCCCCGAACGACTCCCAGGCGGAGCCGTCGTAGTGCGCCACCACCACGCTCGTTAGCTCGTTGATACGGCTGCGCGCGCTGTCCTCCCAGTAGACCGTCACGTAGGCTGCCGCCCCACCGCCGACGCGCGAGAGGTCCCAGTGCTCCACGCCGCTGACCTCGAACAGGTCTCCCTTCAGCGGGTCGTTCTTCCGGAAGGGCGCGTCGAAGTACTCGGCTACGAAGGTGGCACTCTCGGTCAATCCCGAGATGCCGATGGGCGCTACCGTGGCGTTGTTGCCGACCGGGAAGATAAAGTCGGTCGCGCCCACCTTGGCTACCGGTCCGCTGATGTAGCTCGTCGGCAGCGGGAGGCTCGAGGTGGCCCCGTTGGTGAGGGTCAGCAGGCTACCGGCGGAGTTGTCGACCACACCCCGCTGCAGGCCCAGTGTGCCGGTCACGTTCACCGGGCTGAGCAGCAGAATCTGAGGGACGGTACCCGAAGCGTTGTCGATACTCAGGTTGTGGAACGTCTCGGTGCCGTCGGGGTTGATCGCCTGCGAGCTGTTTCCTGCCAGCACAACGGTGCCGGTGCCGGGCTGGAAGGTGCCCTCGTTCCGCCAGTTGCCGCCCACCCGTAGCTGGTGGCTCTGCCCCTGCAGGGTGCCGTTAGCGATGTGCAGATTACCACTAACGGTAAGGTCGGAGAGCAGCGTGCGCGTGCCGGTGTTGGTCAGCGTCAGCTCGTGCAGGCCCCCGCCGCCCTCGTGGACAATGGTCTGGGTGCCGGTGCCGTCGAGTATCACCTCGCCGTCGGCGTTGATGAAGGAGCCATCACTGCTCACACGCCAGTTGCCGCCCACCCGTAGCACCTGGCTGCTGTTCGTCATCGCCAGTGTCCCCAGGGTCACGTCGAGGTTGCCGAGCACCCGCAGGTCGTCGGCCAACTCGTAGACCATTGTGCCGTCGATCACCAGATTCCGCAGCAGGCTCCCGCCACTAATAAACTTGTGCGTGCCGGCGGTGCCGTTCAGCCACAGCGTGCCGGTGGTGCCGAAGTTTACGGTGCCTTCGTTAGTCCAGGCATCGCGCACGCTGATGGTCGAGTTGGAACCGTCGGCCACCCGGAGGGTGCCGTTGTTTTCGAATGCCACGTCGACCGCCAGGTCACGGTTGCTCTGGACGTTCAGCGTGCCGCTGCCGTAGATACGGATGTTGCCCGCCACCGCGTCGGCGTCCGTAATGTTGACCAGGCCGTCGATGATCACGTCGTCGCCGCTCTGCGGCACGCGGCCGAGCGACCAGTTAGCGATCTCGTGCCAGTTGTTATTGCTCACGCTGTTCCAGACATTAAGCGGCACTGAGTAGGTCCAACGCACCCGGCCTGCGGTGGCTACCTGGTCATCGAGTTCGTAGATCGCCCCCTGTCGCACGCCCGTGGCGTCGTGAAAGGTGACCACTCCACTGCCTTCGGTGCGCCGGACGTTATTGGTCGCACCAGGGTCGAATCTCACGTTATCAACGACAAAGTCGGCGAAGTTATTCCGAAAATCGAGGTAGCACCCGCCGGCCGCACCGAAGCTGAACGTACCGTCGCGCAGATTGTCGGCGGCGTGCAGCGAGGCACCTGCCAGGAACTTCAGCCCTTGGCTGTTCAGGTTGCGCACCTCGTAGTAGCGTGCCCGCAGGGTGCCGCCGTTCCGCATCACGAAAGCGTAGCGGCCGCTGCCCTGGCTGCGCACCGAAGCCAGTTGGTTCTCGTCGACGCCCACCATCTCGAACGTGCCGCCGTTGTTGACACTCACCTCGCCGCCGTCGGCGAGACGCAGCGTCGCACCCGCGCCGATGTTGAGCGTGCCTCCGTTTACCTCGACGCGCGTGACGTCGACGGTCTGCCCATCGAACTCAAACGTGCCCCCGTCCAGCACGAAGCGGTTCGCCTGCACGGGGTCCGCCGGGCGGTAGGTTGCGCCGGCTCCGCCCGCGATCACCAGTCGGTTGAAGGTTGCCCCACCGCTCACGAGCGAGCCCGTGCCCGCGCTCCGGTTGAGGGTCAGCGTGCTGAGGCGGCCGACGTAAGTGCCCTGGTTCAAGAAGTCACCCCCGACGTACTGCGAGAAGCCGGCGGCGGAAGCATCGAACGTGCTGCCGTTTTCAATGACGAGGTCACCCTCCACGTTCAGCTCGGACGCCGCGATCACCGTGCCGCCGGCCGCGATGACGAGGTCGGCGAACGGCAAGCTGCACTCGATGTTGCCGGCTCTGGAAGTAGAGGCCATCGTGACCACCCCGCCGTCGGCCGCGAAAGTGCCGCCCTGCCGGGTGAAGTTGCCGCCCACCACGATGCTGTCGTTTGCGGAAAGCGTAAGCCCACCGGCGAAGATCAGGTCGCCCTCCACCACCAGGTCTACGGCCTCGTCGGCGCTCCGTACACTCAGGAACGCCCCGGTTTCGACCTCGATGCTACCCGCGTACGCCACGCTGGTGATGACCGGCTGCTGCGAAGGCGCGGACGCGATGATCACTTTGTCGGCGGCGGTGGGCACCTGCGCGGGCGACCAGTTGCCGGCGTCGTGCCAGTTGGTGTTGACGCTGCCGTTCCAGACCAGCGAGCTCGTGCCGGTCCACTGCACGCGGTCGTGAGGATCGCTCTCGTAAGTAGCGCCGGAGAACACCCCCGCGCTTTCGTAGAATTCTAACTGCCCGGCGTCGTTTACCTTGGTGACGTTGTGCGAGCCCGAGCCGGGGTTGTCGGCAAAGTTGACCCGCTCGATGCGCCGGGTACCCGTCAGGTCTTGGTCGTTGGCGATCCGCAGCAGCGTGCCCGCCGCACGGCCGTTCGAGAACGTACCGTCACTCAGGTTGTTGGTCGGGTCGATGGTCCCGTCGCTGGTGATGAACAAGCCGGTCGCCGCCAACGACGCAAACTGGTAATGGCGGGCATGCAGGGTGCCGTACACCGCGAAGTTGTACCGGTTGCTGCTGCGCGCCGTGATGACCACCGGCTCAGCCGCCGTGCCCACCGCGCGGAACGTACCGCCCGGCTGCACCGTCACGCCCGCCCCGCCGATCCGCAGTTGTCCGGCCGGCTCCATCCGGAAGTCCCCCTCGATCAGGATGGCGTCGTCGAGGCCGTTGCCCAGCGTTATCTGCCGGCCGTTGCCTTTAAACGTCACCCCCGCGCCGAGCGTGAACGACCCTCCGATGGTGAGCGCGTCTTGCACCACGTAGGTGCCGGTGCCCTCGAAGTGGAGGTTGCGCGGCGTTGCCCCGCCGGTGCGGATGTTGGCCGTGCCACCGGCCTTGTTGAAGTAGAGCGTGCCGCTGTCCGTAATGTCACCGCCGATCACCGTCAGGTTACCGCCGATGGACGCCACCCGCCCGTTCGGGTCCAGGATGCCTCCCAGCACCCGCAGGTCGCTTGCAACGCGTACCGTGTCGTTGTCGGAAAAGCTCAAGGTGGTGCCCGCGTCTTTGCTGATCGTGATGCGGTAGAACGGGTTTGCGCCTTCGGAGTTAGTGTAGAGCCGCTGCGTGCCCTGCCCACCGCTGAAGACCACCTCGCCGGTGCCGGGGACGAACGTCCCCGTGACATCGTTGTCC
>JBARYS010000620.1:0-1532 GCA_049648155.1 Catalinimonas sp.
CCGTAGCTATTCTTACCGTTTTTCACCAGAGAATCAGAATGACAGCGACGACATTTGTGAACGTGGGTCTCAGTTATCATAGCTTTTTTGCTCAAAGATAGCAAATCACTCTTAAATTGACACTACCCATTCCACAAAGGTAGAAAACCGGAATGTGAATATGTTGTTTTTCTGCAAACCCTAACCAACCACGTCGAGCGTTGGAATTGCACCTTGCGACAAAGGATACGCCGTTTTGTACGCAAGACTTTGTCGTTCTCTAAATGTGAAGAAATGCACAGGCTGTATTTGAAATTATTTATTAATGGATATAATTTATCACTCAAATGTTGACACTACCAAAAAACGAGCCTCAATGGTCAAATTGTTGCTGCGCAATGTCTAAGGAAATTATGGACAAGCGAAAGTGAGAACCACCCCTTGGTAAATCTTAAAAGCCCGCCAAGTACGATACTTGGTGGGCTTTCGATTACTGTGGAGTGCAGAGTTCTACCCCTGTGCCAGCGCCTCGGCCCCGCCGACAATCTCCAAGATCTCCTTTGTGATGGCCGCCTGCCGTGTGCGGTTGTAGGTCAGCTTGAGGTCTTTCAGCAGCTCACCGGCGTTCTCGGTGGCGCTGTCCATGGCCGTCATCCGCGCGCCGTGCTCGGCGGCGTTTGAATCCAGCAGCGCCTTGTAAAGCTGCATCTTGAGCGACGTCGGGATCAGCTCTTCGATGATGTACTCCTGCGACGGCTCGAAGAGGTAGTCTGTACGCGTGGTGGCCGCCGTGGCGTCGGGTGCGGTCGGCACGATGGGCAGCAACTGTTCGATGCGCACGATCTGCGTCGCCACGTTCTTAAACTCGTTGTAGACAATCTCCACGCGGTCGACCTCACCGTTCTTGAACTGCTCCATCGCCGTCTCGGCGGCCTTGCGGGCCTCGGCGAAGCTCAAGTTCGCGAAGATGTGCGCGTGCGCTTCGTTCACGGGCTGGTCGCGCTTCTTCAGCGCCTCGAAGCCCTTGCGGCCCACCGGCAGGTACGTCACCCGGGCGGCGGCGTGCTTAGTCTGCGCGTGGTAGAGCGTGGCCTTCAGAACGTTCGTGTTGAACGCCCCGCAGAGGCCGCGGTCCGACGTGACGGGGATGAGCAGCACGCGCTCGGCGGGGCGCTGCTGGGCGTAGACGTTGGCCGGCTCCTCGGCGTCGACGTTGGCCGACAGGTTGTTGAGGATCATCGTCAGCTTCTCGGCGTAGGGACGGATCCGCGTGATGGCGTCCTGCGCGCGGCGCAGCTTCGAGGCCGCCACCAGCTTCATTGCCTTGGTGATCTGCTGTGTCGACGTGACCGACTGAATCCGGTTGCGGACCTCCTTGAGATTAGCCATTACTTAGCGTATTTAGGCACGAGACCTTTCGCCACCTCGCGGAGTACGTCCTGCAGCTCGTCGGTGAACTTGCCGGCGCGCAGGGCGTCGAGCGTGTCGCGATGCTGGGCGTCGAGCAGGTCGAGGTACTCGGTTTCGAACTCCTTCACGCGATCTACGGGCAC
>JBARYS010000621.1:0-7760 GCA_049648155.1 Catalinimonas sp.
GGCCGGCCGTGAGGCGGTCGTAGCCTTTGCGGTATTCGCCGAGCAGTTGCGGCACGCCCCCGCCGGGCACGCGGTAGTTGATGCGGTGGCGCAGGTACCCCACGCCGACGGTCGCGAAGACGCCCGAGCCAGCGTTCGCACGCCCGAACTTTACGGGCCAGAGGCGCCCGGCGTGCAGGGTGGGGAGACGCAGGCCGCGCACGCCCACGTTGATGGGCACATATTGCCCGTCGTTGCCGACGATGGACCCGTCGGCGTTCACCAGGTTCGACGGCGGAAACTCGTTGACCTGTTCACCAAAGAGATAGTTAAGCTCGATGCCGAGGAGCCAGTGCGTACGCGACTGGTAGAGAAAGCCGGCCCCCGCGTGCTGCATGGTGCCGAACCGGTCGGCCAAGTCGCCGCTGGGGGTGTTGATCGCCGCCGTGCCGTAGATCATCCCTACGTTCTGGACCTCGTCGGTCTGTCCGAAAGCAGGGGTTCCCATCCCCCACACCCCTAAGAAGAAGAACACAGGGAATATGTACCAAGCATTTATAATGAAAAGTCGACAAAATATTTTGATGTGAAGACACCATTGGCGTTTTTTGCAGAAAGAGCTATTATATAACATTACCCTCAGTAGTATGAAGATCGCAGTTGTCGGCACGGGATACGTTGGACTGGTTACCGGTACTTGCTTCGCAGAAACAGGCAACACGGTGCACTGCGTCGACATTGACGAAAACAAGGTGGAAAGCCTGCAGAACGGCAAGATCACGATTTACGAACCGGGGCTGGAAGTGCTCTTCGAGCGTAACCTGGACCAGGGCCGCCTGCAATTTACGACCGATCTGGCCGAGGGCGTACGCGACGCCAACATCATCTTTCTGGCGCTGCCCACCCCTCCCGGCGAGGATGGCTCCGCCGACCTGAAGTACGTGCTGAGCGTGGCCGAGCAACTCGGGCCCCTCCTGAGCAAGTACACCGTGATCGTCGATAAGAGCACCGTACCCGTGGGCACCGCCGACCTGGTGCACGAGCGTGTGGCCAAGAACGCCGCCGCCGAGTTCGACGTCGTCTCCAACCCCGAGTTTCTGCGCGAAGGCGTAGCGGTCGACGACTTCATGAAGCCCGACCGCGTGGTGGTCGGCACCTCGTCGGCACGGGCCCGCAAGGTGATGGACCTGCTCTACGCACCATTCGTGCGGCAGGGCAACCCCGTGATCTTCATGGACGAGCGCTCGGCCGAGATGACCAAGTACGCCGCCAATGCCTTCTTGGCGACCAAGATCACGTTCATGAACGAGATCGCGAACCTGTGCGAAAAGACCGGTGCGGACGTCGACCACATCCGCCGCGGCATCGGTACCGACACGCGTATCGGCAAGCGATTCCTCTTCGCCGGCATCGGCTACGGCGGCAGTTGTTTTCCGAAGGACGTGCAGGCACTGGCCAAAACATCTAAAGACTACGCTTACGACTTCCAGATTCTACGGTCGGTGATGGACGTAAACCACGCTCAGAAGAGTAAGCTGTTGCCGAAGGTGAAGGAGTACTTCGGCGGTGACCTGTCCGGCAAGAAGATAGCCGTCTGGGGGTTGGCTTTCAAGCCTTACACCGACGACATCCGCGAGGCCCCGGCCCTCGAAAATATGGAAGCCCTGCTGGAAGCCGGTGCCACGGTGGCCGCCTACGACCCTGAAGCGATGGACAACGTGAAGCGGCAGTTTGGCGACCGTGTGGACTTTGTGGACGGCGTCTACGACGCCCTCGAAGGGGCCGACTGCCTAATGATCTTCACCGAGTGGCCCGTGTTCCGCACGCCCGACTTCGACAAGATGGCCGAGCTTCTCAACAACAAGGCTATCTTTGACGGCCGCAACCTGTTCGACGTGGAGCAGATGAAGGAGCTGGGCTTTGTCTACCACAGCATCGGCCGGCAAGCGGTTACCGAAGAGGTGCCGCACCAGAAGAATCCCAGTGACGCCGTAACCGCTTAACGATCATAATGAAAAGAGTCCTCATCACGGGGGGAGCTGGTTTTCTTGGCTCCCACCTTGCCGACCGCATGTTGAAGGAAGGCCATCACGTCATCGCGATGGACAACCTCATCACCGGGGCGCTGCGCAACATCGAGCACCTGTTTAAGGAGAAGCACTTTGAGTACTATCACCACGACGTGTCGAAGTTCGTGCACGTGCCCGGCGAGCTGGACTACATCTACCACTTCGCCTCGCCGGCCAGCCCGATCGACTACCTCAAGATTCCGATTCAAACGCTGAAGGTGGGTTCGCTGGGTACGCACAACCTGCTCGGCCTGGCCCGGGCGAAGGGCGCGCGCATCCTGGTTGCCTCGACGTCGGAGGTGTACGGCGACCCGCTGGTGCACCCGCAGACGGAAGACTACTGGGGCAACGTGAACCCGGTGGGGCCGCGCGGCGTGTACGACGAGGCTAAACGCTTTCAGGAGGCCATGACGATGGCGTACCACACGTACCACGGCCTCGAGACGCGCATCGTGCGCATCTTCAACACGTTCGGTCCGCGGATGCGCCTCGACGACGGCCGCGTGCTGCCCGCCTTCATCGGCCAGGCCCTGCGCGGCAACGACCTGACGGTGTTCGGCGACGGCTCGCAGACGCGCTCGTTCTGTTACGTCGACGACCTGATCGAGGGCATCTACCGCCTGATGATGAGCGACTACCCGCACCCGGTCAACGTCGGCAACCCCGACGAGATCACGATCAAGCAGTTTGGTGAGGAGATCATCAAGCTGACGGGCACCAAGCAGAAGCTCATCTACAAAGACCTACCGAAAGACGACCCGAAGCAGCGCCGTCCGGACATCTCCCGCGCCCGCGAAATTCTGGGCTGGGAGCCGAAGGTCACCCGCGCCGAGGGGCTGAAGATCACCTACGACTTCTTTAAGAAGCAGATCGCCGAGGAAGAGACGGCGGCGGTGTAAGCACTCGTCGACTGAAACAGCAAAAGACCAGCCTTCTCGTGATGGCTGGTCTTTTGCTGTTTGCAAACGGTCACGTCCGCTCTGACCGCACGCCAAAACGCATCCGGTTGATCTGGTAGAGATAACGAGCCAAGAAGTGTGCGCCCAGTGCACAGCACACGTGCCAGAGCCAGTGCGTGCCCATCGGCATCCAACTCAGCGGTACGTCCGACCGGCGGAACAGCAGGGCCACGACGAACAGGCCCGTGGCCAGCAGAATGTCGCGCAGGCCCAAGTAGCGGCTCCGAAACTGTAGGAGCAAGCCGGGCATGAAGAGCATCACGCCGCGCAGAAAGTAGTTGGCGTTGATACGCGCCTGCCCTACGAACGGCCCGTAGCGCATCAGCCAGAGCCAACCGCCGAAGTAGACGCCCAGCACCACCACTACGTACGACCAGTGCGGGAGCACCTTCCACCAGAAGTAGATCGCCACGGCGACGGTCAGCAGCAAGATCGGAACCACGTCCATCAGCAGGAGCCACGACGAAGCGCGAAAGGCGTGGAAGAAGGTACTTCCCAGCCCACCCAGGGCCAGCAGAGGCATCGCAAAGACCAGAAACGGGTACTCTCGATAGAGGCCGCGCAGCCGCCACGCCCAGTAGACCACCGGCACTAAAAAAGCCAGCGATGAAACGGCGTTCCACGGTTCAACGATAAATCGCGAGAAGTCGGTCTCGGCGTAGTAAGGGCCGCCGTCGGGCGTGTCGAGTGGCGGGTGGTTGACGAAGGCAAGCATCTAAAGGTGTGCTTCGGTGGGGTAATCGGCGGCAATCAGTTCGTCGGACCCTTGCTTCCGCAGGATGTCTTCGACGACAGAGCGGCCGTGGTAGCGCCCATTCTCGATGAACACCTTGGCGGTCTCCTCACCGCCCACTATCGAACCGACCACGTAGAGGTCCGGCACGTTGGTCTCGTACGTCGCGGCATCGATGCGGGGAATCAGCATCGGGCCGTCGAGTTGGATGCCCGCGCCCCGCATCAACTCAGCGTCGGGCCGGTAGCCGATCAGCGCCAACACGAAGTCGGTCGGGTACTCGCGCACCTCGTCGGTCTTCAGGTGGCGCACCACGACCGCGTCGGGGGTGATGCGCTCGGCGCGCGTCGAGAAGTGCACTTCGATCTCGCCCTGCTTCACCCGGTTGCGGATGTCGGGCAGCAGCCAGTACTTGGCGGTCGGGGTGAAGTCGTCTTCCCAAACGAACATGCGCAGATGACCCACGCCGTTGCGGAACAGGTCGAGGGCCGTTTCGATGGCCGAGTTGCCGCCGCCCAGAATGGTCGTCCGCGTGTGCGCGTAGGGAAACGGCTCCGAGTAGTAGCGGTGCACGTGCGGCAGCGATCCCCCCTCGATGGTCAGAGGCCGGGGCTGGTCGTAGTAGCCGGTGGCAACGGCCACGTAGCGCGCCCGGTAGCGCACGCCCCGGTGGGTATCGACTGCAAAGCCCCCTTCAACCTGGCGGATGGCCGTCACGGTATTGTAAAGCCGTAGGTTGAGGTCGAAAAATTCGGTGGCGCGGCGGTAGTACTGTAGGGCCTCGGTCCGCGTGGGGCGGCTGTGCACGGCCGGAAAGGGCAGGTTACCGATCTCCAGCTTGTCGGCGGTAGAGAAGAAGTGACCGTTCACCGGGTAGCGCCGCACGGCGTCGGTGATGCTGCCCTTGTCGAGGATCAGGTAGGGAACGTGGCGTTTGGCGGCTTCGATGCCGCAAGCCAAGCCACAGGGGCCCGCCCCCACGATGAGTAGTTCGGTTGATTCTTCCTGCATCGGCAATACGACAACGAAAGCGGCGGGAGCGTTCCCGCAGGGTCGGCGCAAAAAGCCGTCTCTTTGGGCACACTCCCGCCGTCGTGATGGGTCAGACCGGCTACCGGACGTTCTGCTTCTCTTTGTGCTTCTTGAGCTGGCGGCGCAGCGCCTCGACGGTCAGGTCGGTGGCTTCTTCGAACGACTGGGCGTGGTGCTTAGCGAAGAGCGAGTGGTTCGGAATGTAGACTTTCAATTCGACTACCTTGTTCTCTTTAGCGTCGCTGTCGCGCTCGTTGCGCAGGTAAGCTTCGCCGCTGATGATGCTGTCGTAGAACGTATCCAGCTTGTCGGCTTTCTTCTGTACGAAGTCGGTCAGGTCGTCGGAAGCGTCGAAATTGACGGTGTTGATTTGCAATCGCATAGCGTAATAAGTATTAGGTGTTGGGTACCAAAGGCACCGCCTTTTTTTACGAGAGCTGCCGTCGGAAGGATAGCCGGGGAGCTGGTACCAAATATCAGGTACAAAGTGCCGAGACTTCGACACGTGCCGCTTCGGCTCAGGCGTCCGTCAACTTCCAATTGCCGAACTACTCCCCCGACTTCGGGTGCGCCTTGCGGAAAGCTTCCTTCATCTTCGCCAGCGAGTTGTGCGTGTAGACCTCCGTCGAGGCGAGCGTCTTGTGGCCGAGCAGGTCTTTGATGGCGTTCAGGTCGGCACCCTTGTTCAGCAGGTGCGTGGCAAAGGTGTGGCGCAGCACGTGCGGGCTCTTTTTGCTGAGCGTGGTGGCACCGTCCAGGTAGCGCCGCACCGTCCGGTAGATGAACATCGGGTAGGCCTCGTCGCCGGCATTCGTGACGACGAAGGGCGCTTCGCCGGGGGCATCGGCAAGGGGCGGGAAGGCCCGACGCTTGGCCGTGACGTACTGCTCGATCAGCTGCACCAGCGACCGGTGCAGCGGGATGACACGCTCCCGGTTGCGCTTGCCCAGCACTTTGATGATGCCGCTGTGGGCGCTGACGTCCTTCTCGCGCAGGCCGATCAGCTCCGAAAGGCGCACGCCGGTGCCGTAGATCATCTCCAGGATCAGCTTGTCGCGCACGCCGCCGAAGTCGTCGGTGAACTCCAGCCCGGCCAGCAGCTCCATGATGTCTTTCTCGGCCACGAACTGAGGCGTCCGTTTTTTCAGCTTGGGGCTTTTAATCCGCTGCATGGGGTTCTCGCGGATCGCCTCTTCGGCCATCAGGTACTTGTAGAACGAACGCAGGCAGGCCATCTTCCGGCTCACCGAGCTGGCTTCGAGCCCGTCGGCGAGCAGCTTGACCATCCAGGCGCGGACGTCGTAGTAGTCGGCCAGTTCGAGCGTACGGCGCGTGGTGGCGGCCAGGTGGGCTTCGAACTGCGCGAGGTCGTTGCGGTACGACTGCAGCGTGTGGGCGCTGTACCGCTTCTCAAATTCGAGGTACTCTAAAAAAGCATCGGCCATATCAGCGGGGGGTAGGTTCTCCGCTAATATGGCCGATCACGCCCAAAGGCGCAGGATCTATTGTGCCTCTTTGTTCTGCATCTGCTGCTTGTAAGCGGCCTTCACGCGCTGGTTGCGGCGCGTAATCGAAGGCTTCTCGTAGTAAGCCCGCGAGCGGATTTCACGCAGCACACCGGTGCGCTCAAATTTCTTCTTAAAGCGCTTCAGCGCGCGGTCGATCGACTCGTTGTCCTTAACGTTGATGATGATCATGCCCCTTCTAGTTAGTTTTTGCGGCCCGCAAAGATAAAGAACTTACGGACGTGCGTCAACTACCTCAGGATGTTGCGGGCGATGACCACCTTCTGAATTTCGGATGTACCCTCGCCGATGGTGCAGAGCTTGGCGTCGCGGTAGTATTTCTCGGCGGGGAAGTCCTTCGTGTAGCCGTAGCCACCGAAGATCTGGACGCCCTCTTCGGCGCAGCGTACGGCGATCTCGGAGGCGTAGTACTTCGCCATGGCCGACTCGGTCGTGACGCGCTCGCCGCGCTGCTTGAGGTCGGCGGCGCGGTAGGTCATCAGCTTGGCGGCCTCGATCTGCGTAGCCATGTCGGCCAGCTTAAAGGCGATGGCCTGCTTGTCGGCGATGGGCCGGCCGAACTGCTGCCGCTCCTTGGCGTAGGCCAGCGCCGCCGCGTAGGCACCCTCGGCGATGCCCACGCTTAGTGCCGCAATCGAGATGCGGCCGCCGTCGAGCACCTTCAGCGACTGGATGAAGCCCTCGCCCACCTCGCCGATCACGGCGTCGGCCGGCAGTCGGCAGTCCTGAAAGATCATCTCGGTGGTCTCGGAGGCGCGCATGCCGAGTTTATTCTCCTTGCGGCCCGCCGTGAAGCCGGGCGTGCCCCGCTCCACGATAAAGGCCGTGGTGCCGCGCCGGTCGCCCGGCTCACCCGTCCGAGCGATGACCACCGCCACGTCGCCCGATTTGCCGTGCGTGATGAAGTTCTTCGCGCCGTTCAGCACCCACCCGTCGCCGTCGCGGTGGGCCACCGTGCGCATATTGCCCGCGTCCGAACCGGTGTTGGGCTCGGTCAGCCCCCACGCGCCCAGCCACTCGCCCGAGGCCAGCTTGGGCAGGTACCGGTGTTTCTGCGCCTCGCTGCCGTGTTGCAGGATGTGCCCCGTGCAGAGCGAGTTGTGCGCGGCCATCGACAGGCCGACCCCGCCGCACACCTTGCCCAGCTCGACGATGGCCGCTACGTACTCTTGGTAGCCAAAGCCCGAGCCGCCGTACGTCTCCGGCACCAGTACGCCCATCAGTCCCAGCCCGCCCATCTGCTTAAAAAGGTCGAGCGGAAACTCCTGCGCCTCATCCCAGCGCATCTTGTGTGGCTCGATCTCGCGGGCGGCGAAGTCGCGCACCATCTGGGCGATCATCTCTTGCTGCTCGGTGGGGGCGAAAGCGGGGGCCTCGGGGGCCAGGGTCATATCCATTGCCATGGTCTGAATAACTTAGGTAGTATCGTGTTAAGTAGGCACGCGGCCGTACTGTACAGTAC
>JBARYS010000622.1:0-12178 GCA_049648155.1 Catalinimonas sp.
GCCGAGGCTTACTACAAATCGATCAGTGACGTGGTGCCCTTCGATGTCGACAACGTACGCATCCGGTACTTCGCCGACAACAACGCCCGTGCCTACGCCACCGGAGCCGACTTCCGCCTCGCCGGTGAGTTTATCCGTGGTGCGGAGTCTTGGTTTAGTCTAGGGCTGCTTTCCACCCAAGAGGATATCGACGACGACACGCTCGGCTACGTGCGCCGCCCTACCGACCAGCGGGTGACTGCCGCCGTGATGTTTCGCGATCATCTGCCGAATAACCCCTCGGTGCGCATGTTCCTGAACCTGGTGTTCGGCTCGGGGCTGCCGTTCCGTCCGCCGGGCAACCCGCAGTTTCGTCAGGCCGTTCAGAATCCCCCCTTCTACCGCCGGGTCGATATCGGTTTTTCGAAGCTCTTCACGGTCGGCGACGAAGTGATCGGAGGCAAGTACATAGAGACTGTCTGGGTAGGCGTTGAACTCCTGAACGCCATCGGCGCGCAGAACGTGATTTCCTACCAGTGGATTCGTGACCTTGACAACCGGCAGTACGCCGTACCTAACTCACTGTCGGCGCGTTATCTGAATGTCCGGTTAGTCGTTCGTTTGTAGAAACTTACCGCCCCGGAAGTGCATCGTTTGCGGAAATCTTACAGTCAGGCGGTGGAGTACCCCGCTCTTCGTAACCCGGTTGAACTAGGCAAGGTCCTTATCGACAGACGTCTAGGTCGGTACAATAGAGGCACGATTACGCTGCATCTCGACGTTATAACGCTTGTCATTACAATATTCCAAAAAATACTAGTATTGATTCTTTTCCCTTTACTGGTGGTTTACATTTGTCGGATAGAGAGTGCGACGCACTGAACGTCAGCGAATTAACTTATATGCACGCCGCCAAGTCTGTTTTACTGGCCCTCGCCATTACCCTTGGCTTGGGAGCGTGCGCAAAGAAAGTCTGTCCGGCCTACCAGAGCGTATTTTACCTGAACGGGCGAGAACGGCAGGCGAAGTTCTCAGTATTTGCGGACGACTCTCTCCCTAAAGAGGGGTTCGACGTTCGCAAGGACAAGCACCTGCTGCTGGTCTCGGTAACCAAGCGACGGAAAGAGCGCCAACTGAATACCGTCCTGATGGAGACGATCTTCCCCGATCAAATAGAGACGCCGGGCGACTCAACACGGATGATCGCCACCGATCCCGACGGCGCGGCGGACGCAGGGTCAGGCTTCTAGTGCAGCGTCAGGCAAAATCCACGTTTGCCTCCGCCACCGTCTTTTATCCGACATTGCATCAGCCTCCACAGCCAATCAGCCGCCGAAAATCTACGAAACCGGTCTCCGGCACGGTCGGCTTCTCTTCTACACCGGTGCTCTCGGGTGTCACTAGCGCCGGCTCCTCTGCATTGACCTCTCCACTGGTCGGCCGCTCGTCTTCTTCCTTCATTATGATATTCGTACGGTATTCGGGCGCGCGTCGGTGTTCTCAATGAGTTCTACCAGCCGCCCATACCACGCTGCGCCGTACTTGCGGACCAACGGCTCCTTCAGGAATTTGTAGATGGGTACACCCAGCGCCGCCCCGTGTCCGCAGGCCGGATCGCAGATGTGCCAACGGTCGTAATTCAGCACCTCGAAGTCATCGTACCGTGACGTGCGGATCGGATAGAGATGGCAGGATATCGGTTTCTTGAAATCGATCTTACCGTCGCGGTGTGCTTGTTCGATACCGCACTTCAGCACGCCTCGCTCGTCGTACACGGCGTAGGCGCACTCCCGTCCGCCCACGGTCGGCGTCGAGTAGTCACCGTCGTCGTCCAGCACCCAAGGGCCCTGCTTCTCGACGGCCGCGCGTCCGGCGTCCGAAAGGTACGGAGCTACGGCCTCCCAAATGTTTTCGAGTACCGGCAGTTCGTCGGCTTCGAGCGGTGCTCCCAGGTCGCCCTCAACGCAGCAAGCACCCTTGCACGCTTCCAGGTGACACACGAAGAACTGGTCGGACACGTCGTCGCTGACCAACGTCTTATCAAGTACGATCATAGGAAAAAGGACACGCCGCCGGGGCGAAAGGTTCGCGTGGTTTACTACTCATCCGCCGCGCTCGAACAGACACACACCCACCCGGTCGATGTGCGCCCGCAGTGCGGTGTGGTCCAGCCGGTCGTAGTTGAGCACGTCGAAGTGGTAAGGCATCATGGTCTCTTCGTTGAGTTGCCAAGCGATGTCTCGAACAGTACGCTCGTCGAGCGCTACTCCCGACAGTGCCAGATCGACGTCACTACCGACACGTTGCGTGCCCTTCGCCCGGCTGCCGAACAAGAGCGCACGCTCCACCGCCGGGAATGCGTTCAGTGCCTCTCGGATTGCTTGCAGGTCTGTGGTGCGTAGTCCGAAGGTTTCACGCATGGTTCAGCGCGTCAAACGTTTCCCGCAGCTTCCGCAAGACCGGCATGTACATGGTACGCACCTCGGCGGTGATCGCATCAACAACCGCTTCGTCGTAGATATGTGTGGTCCGGTTTCGATCTTTAAGGGCTTCCAGCCAAGTGTGGCCGTCGGTGATCAACCCGACCTCATAAGCCTTCTTGATGGCCGCGCGTGGAGAGCGCACGTCGTCGAATCCCTGCGCTTGCAAATAGTCCCTCATGAGCTTCCAAGCGAGCTCGAAACTGATCTCAAAAAATTGTATCGTACCCGCTTGCTCGATCCGATTAGGATCGTCGATGCGTACGGCAATTTCGAGGCTGGCTAAAACACGCTGGTAACTCTCGGAGCGCTGCCGCCATCGTACGTCCGGGTCACCTGTCACGCCTTACCGGTTTAGAAGCAGGAAAAGAAAAAGGTAGAGCCAGAGGCCGTCGAGAAAGTGCCAGTAAGTGACGCCCATTTCGAGCAACGTGAGGCGCTTGGCGTGCACGCGATTGCGAAACACCTGCACAAAGACGACCAGCAGAAAGAGTACGCCCGAGATCAGGTGTACCGCGTGCAAGCCGGTGATGACGTACATGAACGAGCCGGACGGGTTGCCGACGAGGTAGACACCCATCTCGACCAGGTCACCCCAACCGACGTACTGCCCCGCCAGAAAGGCCAGCCCGAGCAACGTAGTCACGGCCACCAGCACTTTCAGCGCGTCGATGCGGTCCTTCTTCGCCATCAGGTAGGCCACGTGCAGCGTCACGCTACTGAGCAACAGCAAACCCGTGTTCACCCAAAACAGCACCGGCATGTCGAAATCCAGCCAGTCGCCTTCACCTTGCCGCACGATATAGGCGCTGGTAAGGGCCGAAAACAGCATCACGATGGTGACGATAAAGAGCCAGAGCAAGAACTTCTTAGGGTGCATCGACAGCGTCGCCTGCGGCGCTTCGACGGTGTCGTACTGCGACTTGGTGAGCTTGACGTCTTGCATGAGAATAAGCGTAAAAAGGTCGGGAAAACGGCTTGCTGAGAAGGCTAGATCTTGTCGAGTAGAAACGCAATCTGCACGATGGGGAGGTAGAAAAACGAGCCGAACATGATGCGCAGCGCCGCCCGCCGGGAGTTGTCGCGCATCAACTGAAACGTCTGCGCCAGAAACAGGGTGCCGCATACCATCGCGACGGTCGCCGAAGCGATGCCCGTGATGCCGAACAGCGCGGGCAACAGCCCCATCGGGAGTAGCATCAGGGTGTAAATCATGATCTGAAAGGCCGTTTTCAGGTCGCGGCCACCACCCGAGGGCAAGAGTTTGAAGCCCGCCCGGCGGTAGTCTTCGTCCGCCACCCAAGCGATGGCCCAGAAGTGCGGAAACTGCCAGATGAACTGGATGCCGAAGAGCACCAACGCCTCCACTCCCACCACGCCCGTGGCAGCGGCCCAGCCGATCATGGGCGGCAATGCACCCGGCACCGCGCCGATCAGCACCGCAACGGGGCTCACGCGCTTCATCGGCGTATAAACGAACCCGTAGAGCACCAGCGAGAGCAACGAGAGTGCGGCGGCCACTGGGTTGACGTACCACGCCATCACGCCCAGACCGACTACCCCGATCACGGTCCCGAACGTAGTGGCCTCGCCGACCGTCAGACGTCCCGTGGGCAGCGGGCGGTCCTGCGTACGCATCATCAATTTATCAAGATCTTTCTCCTTGATCTGGTTGATGATATTGGCCGCGCCCGTGAGCAGAAAGCCACCAATGATGAAGAGGGCAAAGTGCAGCCACTCAAACGCCCCTTGGTGGCCCAACAGATAGGTGATGGCCGCCGAAAAGACGACCAGCGCCGACAAGCGGAACTTGAGCAACTGAAAATAGCAGCGGACCTTTTGTGTTGTCGAGATGGATAACGACAGTTCAGCGTTCATGCGGATGCGGTTACGTATCTGTTCTCAGTTTCTACGCGAGTTTGAAGCTTTAGCTGACTCCACAAGAACAACTGTCCGCCGATCAAAAGGGTGCCTAAAAGCAGATGCAAAGGTTGGGCGAACGCGGGCATCGCGAAGTACGCCAACGTAACGCCGATCACGACCTCCAACGCGACGAAAGCAATCAAGACGACCGCCGTCCGGTACAGCGAGTTGCCGGTGCCGAAGCGGCGGCGCACGCCCCACCAGAGGCTCACTTGGGCGAAGACCAATAGCCAAGAAAACGACCGGTGCACGACAAAGGTCACGTCGAGGGCAGCAATCCAGTCTGCGCGGTCCGCTACTTGCTGGGCGATCACGTCGATCTGTTCCCGCACCTGTGTGCCGAGCATGATCTGTAAGAATGTCAGCGCCATCACGACGATAGCTAGTCCAGACAACATTCGTCGGCCGCCAACGGCTTCGGACGCCGTCGGCGCTTGCCAGCGGTCACGCGTGGCGTAGGTCACCAGGTAGATCAAGATACCGACGATGGCGATGGCCAGCGCCATGTGCAGCGTGATGAGCCACGGCAGCAAGTTGGTCGAGACGACTACCGAGCCCAGCCAACCTTGAAACAAGGTTATCAAGAAGGCGGCACCCGCCAAAATGGGTACCCGGGGCACGGTCTGCCGGTAGCGCAGGGAAGTCACGAACGTCGCAAGGATCAGCAGACCGATCACCGCGCCGACGAGGCGGTTCACGTATTCAATCCAAGTTTTTGTGGGATTGAACGTCGCCTCGTCGTAAATCGCCGGATCGTGGGCGATCTCGTACGCCAACTGCGGGTAGCCGAAGCGCTCTAGGTAGCCGGCCATCCGAACGTTTTTCAGGCGTCTCTGCTCGGCGTACTGTTCACGGTAGTCGGTGGGAAGCTGGGCAACGTCGGTCGGCGGCACCCAGCTCCCGAAACACTTAGGCCAGTCGGGGCAGCCCATCCCGGCACCGGTGCTCCGCACCACGCCCCCCACCAGGATCAGCAGGTAGACGGCGGCAACGGTCGCGATGCCGAGACGACCAAAACGGTCAGGCTTCTTGGTTCTCGTTGTCTCCCTTCTCATGCACCTGTAGGTCGGCATCGACGTCGGCGCGACCGGGTTCTACCTGCTCGTGGGGCAGGTTCGACTCGGGCGTCATCGTGTAGGGAACGTGCTGGGGAATGAAGTCTTCCTGCGCACCCGGTTTCGAGTAGTCGTACGGCCAGCGGTAGACGTTCGGGATCGCTCCGACCCAGTTGCCGTGGCCCGGCACACGCGGCGTGGTCCACTCCAGCGTGTTCGAACGCCAAGGGTTCTGCGGGGCCTTGCGGCCACGGAAGATGCTGTAGAAGAAGTTATAAGCGAACACCAGTTGGGCCGAGAACGTCAGGATGGCCGCCACGCTGATGAAGGCGTTCAGGTCGGCAAATGTGCTGAAGGCGTCGAAGCTGGTGAACGAATAGTAACGACGTGGGAAGCCGGCGATACCGATGTAGTGCATCGGGAAGAACACCAAATAGACTCCAATGAACGTCGCCCAGAAGTGGAAGTAGCCCAGCTTCTCGTTCATCATCCGTCCGAACATCTTCGGGAACCAGTGGTAGACGCCCGCCATCATACCAAAGAAGGCGGCGGAGCCCATCACGAGGTGGAAGTGAGCCACCACGAAGTACGTATCGTGCAGTTGGATGTCGATGGCCGAGTTGCCGAGCGCAATGCCCGTCAGACCACCCGAGATGAAGAACGACACCAGCCCGATGGAGAACAACATGGCCGTCGTAAAGACGATGTTACCCTTCCAGAGCGTCGTGATGTAATTGAACGCCTTCACGGCCGACGGCACCGCGATGATCAGCGTCAGGAACATGAAGATCGACCCCAGGAACGGGTTCAGGCCCGACACGAACATGTGGTGCGCCCAAACGATGAACGAGAGGAACGTGATGCCCATCAGCGAACCGATCATGGCGCGGTAGCCGAAGATCGGTTTGCGCGAGTTGGTGGCGATGATCTCGGAGGTGATGCCGAGCGCCGGCATGATCACGATGTACACCTCGGGGTGCCCCAGGAACCAGAACAAGTGCTGGTAGAGCACCGGGCTGCCGCCCACGTTGGGCAGCGCCTCACCGCCGACGTATATTTCCGAGAGGTAGAAGCTGGTGCCGAAGCTACGGTCGAAAACAAGCAGCAGGGCGGCGGCGAAGAGCACCGGGAACGAGAGCAGACCCACGATGGCGGTCAGAAAGAACGCCCAGATCGTCAGTGGTAGGCGCGAGAAGGTCATGCCCTTCGTGCGTAAGTTGATGACGGTAGCGATGTAGTTGATGCCGCCCAGCAGCGTCGAAACGATGAAGAAGGTCATGCTTACCAGCCAGAGCGTCATGCCCAGCCCGGAGCCACTTATAGCCTGCGGCAGGGCGCTCAGCGGCGGGTAGATCACCCATCCTCCACCGGCCGGGCCGGTCGAGATGAACAGCGAGTAAAACATGATCACGCTCGAGAGGAAGAAGAACCAGTACGAGAGCATGTTCATGAAGCCCGAGGCCATGTCGCGCGCGCCGATTTGCAGCGGAATCAGAAAGTTCGAGAACGTACCGCTCAGGCCCGCCGTAAGCACGAAGAACACCATGATGGTGCCGTGCATCGTCACCAGCGCCAGGTAAAACTCCTGGTCGAGCTTGCCGTTCTGATCGATCCAGCCACCCAGGATGGGCCGCAAGAACTCTAGGCTCATCTCGGGAAAGCCGAGCTGCAAACGGAAGAACATCGAGAGCAGGCCACCCACGAACGCCCAAAGGATGCCCGTGATGAGGAACTGCTTGGCGATCATCTTGTGGTCGGTGCTGAAGACGTACGTCGTCCAGAAATTACCGTGATGCTCGTCGTGGTGGTCATCGTGGTGCGTATCCACCTGGACGGCGGGCTTCTGTTGAATCAGATTCGGATCAGCGCTTGCCATGACTTATGAGCGTATAAAAAGGGTCAGTAGAGATATTCAGATTACATCGAGGCCGTCGAAACGGCAGGGCGCTCGGCTTCTTCTTCGGCGACTTCCACCGGGCTTTCGGCTTCGTCGGCGGCGGCCGTGCTGTTTTCGGACTGCTTCTGCTGCAACTCCATCAGCTTGTCGGCGGACACCTCCAGCTCGGCAATGGGTCGCAGCTCGGCGGGCACTTGCGCGAGCCAGTATTCAGGGTTCGAAGCCACGAACGACTTCTTCGCTTCGGAGGCGTACCACTCTTCGTAGTCTTCCGGCTCGTCGACCACCACAATCATGCGCATCGCGAAGTGGTTACGGCCGCACACTTCGGTGCAAGCCAGCTCGTAGTTAAAACTCTGGTCGCCCAGCTCTTCGCGCATCTCGGCGGTCGTCTTGGTAGGCGTGAACCAGAAGCGGGTCGGCATGCCGGGCACGGCGTCCATCTTCTGGCGGAAGTGCGGCAGAAAAACGCTGTGCAGTACGTCGCGAGCACGAATCTTGAACTCTACCGGCACCCCCTTCGGGATGTGAATCTCCCGAGCAGGAAAATCATCGAAGTTGGCCTTGTCGGTCATGTCAAGTCCCATTTGGTTGGTGGCGTCGATGGCCTTGTAATTGTGCTTACCTAGTTGCCCGTCGCGGCCGGGGTAACGCACCATCCAGTTAAACTGCTTACCGACGATCTCCAACTGCACGTGCTCTTCGGGCACGGCGGCGGTCACGTCGGTCCAGACGCGCCAGCCGGTAAAGACGAGCAGCGACAACACCACGGCGGGCACGGCCGTCCAGATGATCTCCAACCGGTTGTTGTCGGGGTAGAAGAGCGCCTTACGTGTCTCGCGATACTGGTAACGGTAAGGGAAATAGAAGAGCAGGATGTGCGTCAGGATGAAGACGAACACCAGGATGCCCATCGTCAGCCAAAACATCTGGTCGATCTTGACGCCGTGCGTCGAGGCCGCCTCAGGCAAAAACTTGTCGGCCGCATCGAACGAGAACCACACGAAGCCCACCATACCCGCAATGAACGTGAGCGGGAAGAGAAGAGCGTTGATGCGGTTGCTGTTGCCGACGCGCTTTTTGTGCGAACCGCGCAGCACCTCCACGAGCGTCTGCACGCGGAAGATCAGGAACACGATGGTGAGCACCAGGATGGCTCCGACGATGAGAAAAGCGGTAAGCATGGATTGTTCAGGCGTTTGTGAGCAGACCCGAAGAGGGCCTGTCTACTCAGTATATATCGTTCTGCCGAGCGAATTTGTTCGCCCGAAAACCAATGTTTTCAATAATTATTGAAAATCCTCTTACACCACTTCATGGTGGATGCTCTCCTCGACCATCGGATGGTTGCGGGGCAGCAGATTGATCTTCGACAGCGCGTTGGCGAACACGAACACGAAGCCTCCGGCGAAGAGCGCCACGGTGCCGAATTCGAGCAGTCCGAAGCCGTCGTTGCCGCGCAGCACGCCCGGCATAATCATCAGATAAAAATCCAGCCAGTGTCCGACCAGCAACACGCAGCACACCACCTTCAGGATGATGCCCTGGCGCTTAGCGTCGCGCGGCATTAGCACCAAGAAGGGGAAGGCGAAGTTGATGATCAGATTCAGAAAGAACGCCATCGAGTAGTGGCCGTCGAAACCTCTCATCCGGTCGATGAAGAAGGTGGCCTCCTCGGGAATGTTGGCGTAGTAGATCAGCAGGAACTGCGAGAACCAGAGGTAAGTCCAGAAGATGCTGAAGCCGAAGATGAACTTACCCAGGTCGTGAAGGTGATTCTCGTTGATCACCTTAAGGTAGCCCTGCTCTTTCAGCAGAATGGTAGCCAACGTCATGGTGCAGAGGCCCGCCACGAACCAGCTCGCGAAGTTGTACCAGCCCCAGAGTGTGCTGTACCAGTGCGGCTGGATCGACATCGTCCAGTCCCAGGAGATCATCGACTCCGACACGGCGAAAATGATGATGAAGATGGCCGACATGCCGATGCTCTTCTTGTAAAAGTGCGTACCGCCGTTCAGGTCCTCGTCTTGTGAAAGCTTACGCAGCCGCAGGTAGAAGAAGTACCATAGGCCTACGAACAGCACCAGCCGGATCAGGAAGAACGGCGTGTTGAGGTAAGCGCGCTTGCCTGCCAGGATCGGATCGTAGGTCGCCGTGCCCTCTTCGTAGAGGTAGCCGTGTGTCCATTCGAACAGCGAATGGCTGCCGAACAAAAAGGTCAGCAGCAGGGCTCCCCCCGCGAAGGGAATCCACGCGCCCATCGAGCTCATCACGCGCTGCAGAGAAGCCGACCAGCCCGCCTGCGTCACGTACTGAATGGCGTAGAAGAACACCCCGATGAACGAGATGCCCATGAAGTAGACCGCGTTCAGCCAGAGGTTGGCCCAGATGCGCGCGTACCACGGCACGGCGTGGTGTCCGCCCGCCTCGGCGTGGGCTTCGCCATGCGCCTCGTCGGCGTGGGCTTCCTCACCGTAGACCCCGGCGGTGGCCGGCTCGCGCTCGAACGCGCCGTCCTCGGCCGTTGCCACCTCGCCGGCTTCGTGTTGTTCTCCGTCCGCGTACGCTGACGCTGCTGCCGTGTGGGCTTCGTCGCCGTGGGCGGCCGCTTCTCCGTGGTCTCCGCCGCCGAAAAATGCCGCCAGCACGACGCCCGCAATCAGCAGCAGCGCGCCGACGCCCATCGTGATGAATAGCCCTTTCTTCGTGGCCTGCGTGAACGCGTAGCGCTCGTCCAGATTGACCGGCTCGTGGTGATGTGTCGCCATTTCTTCTTGTACTAGGTATTAGGTATCAAGTATTAGGTATCGAACTGATCAGGGAGTGGGAGCCTACGGTACTTGGTACCTAATACTTTGTACAACTACTTATTTTGCAAAGTCTGAACGTAGTGGACGATCTTCCAGCGCTCTTGCGGGTCCATCTGCGTGCCGTGGGGCCACATGCGGCGGATACCGTAGGTGATCACGTGGTAGATGTGCCCTTCGGGCAGGTTCTTGACCGAGCCGGAGTTGTACGACGGCACCCCTTTGTACTGTGCCGCCACCTTACCCTGGCCTTTGCCCTCGTCGCCGTGGCAGGCCGAGCAGTAGCGTAGGTAGAGTACCTTGCCCTCGGTGAGCGTCTCGTCGGTCAGTGCCACGGGGTTTTTCAACTCGCGGCCCGCCTGCTGCGCGCTGTCGGGGTGGATGTCGTACACCATGATGTCCGACGCCAGTTCGGTGCGGTACTGGCCCGTCCACGCGCGGCGGGGCACGGTGCCCTGCACGGGGTAGCGCACGTTGGTGCCGGCGGCGTTGAAGTCGTTCGGGCCGGCTTGCGACAGCGGCTCGTAGGGAATCGAGTGGTACATCTGCGGGGCGTACTCGATGCCCGGGTCCGTGCGGTCGGCTTGGTTACAGGCCGCCACGGCGAAGAGCACCACGGCGGGGAGAAGCAGGTATCGTTTCATGTTGAGCGTAGGGTCAAATTTGCACGCGGCGCTGGTTCACTTCCGACGCGCCGTGCCGGCGGAACAGGTCGGTCATCGCTTCCAGGGTGTGGCCGCCGTTTTTGTCGACGTCCACCGCCACCACGAACTTGTTATCGGTGCAGCGCGGGTCGAGCATCAGCTTGCCGCTGCCGGGGTAGAGCTTGCTGACGATGAAGAACGTCCCCACCATGCCGAGCGACGCCAGCAGTACGGTCAGCTCGAACGTGACCGGAATGAAGTCGGGCAAAGGGATAAAGCTCTTGCCGCCGATGATCATCGGCCAGTCGAAGCCCAGCATCCCGATCTGCATCCACAGCGCCAGCGCGGTGCCGAGCACGCCGAACATAAACGCCGCCCGGGGCAGGCGCGAGCGCTTGTAGCCGAGCGCGTCGTCGATGCCGTGAATGGGGAACGGCGAATACACCTCGTGGATGCGGACGCCGGCGGCGCGGACGGCCTCTACGGCGTGCAGCGTGTCGTCCTCGTCGTCGAAAATACCCAGCAGGAAGTGCTGCTCAGGATGGTCGTCGTGCCCGTGCGCGGCGGTTTGCTCCGGCCGCTCTTCGATGACGACGTTGTCGCCGACGGGCGTGTATTCCTTCTCCATGTGGTTGGAAAGTTCGGTTTAAGAGGTTCTGGGTCTGTCGCGCCTACTGCTGCTGCTTGTCCTGCACCACGCGGCTGGCCGTGGGCGCGGTGACGGTGCCGGCCGCACCCGAGGTGAACTTCTTCTCGGAAGAGCTTTTGACGATCGACTTCACCTCGGCCATGTTGATGACGGGCAGGAACTTCGAGAAGAGCAGGAAAGCCACGAAGAAGAAGCCGATGGAATAGAAGTAAACGCCCATGTCGTGGATGGTCGGGATAAAGTCCGACCAGCTCGAGGGCAGGTAGTCGCGGTGCAGCGAGGTGACGATGATCACGAAGCGCTCGAACCACATGCCGATGTTCACCACGATGGAGAGGATGAACGTGGCGGCGATGCTCGTGCGGATCTTCCGGAACCAGAAGAGCTGCGGCGAGATCACGTTGCAGGTCATCATCATCCAGTACGACCATGACATTGGCCCCGTAGCGCGGTTCAGGAAGGCGTACTGCTCGTACTCCACCCCCGAGTACCAGGCCATGAACAGCTCGGTGATGTAGGCCACCCCCACAATCGAGCCGGTCACGATGATGACGATGTTCATCGACTCAATGTGATTCATCGTGATGTAGTCCTCCAGCTTGTAGACGTAGCGCACCACCAGCATGAGCGTCAGCACCATGGCGAAGCCCGAGAAGATGGCCCCCGCCACGAAGTAGGGCGGGAAGATGGTGGTGTGCCAGCCTGGGATCACCGACGTGGCAAAGTCGAAGCTCACGATGGTGT
>JBARYS010000623.1:0-2193 GCA_049648155.1 Catalinimonas sp.
GCACGTAGGGTTGGCCCTCGCGCAGGAAGGCGACGCGCCGGCCGTCGGCCAGAAACGCCGGGCTGCGCTCCTCTTCCCAGGTGTCGGTCAGCTTCCGTTGCGTCTGCGTGCCGAGGTCGAGCAGCCAGAGGTCTCCCTCCTTGACGTACACCTTGCGCGTGTGGTCGGCGTCGTAATCCCCCCGGAAGCTGGGTATCGTCCGCCGCACGGCGGGCGGCACGGGCGTCGGCTCGCCGGCGGCGGCGGGGTCGTAGACGTAGAGCGAATCGTCGTCGTGCGCGCCGCCCGGGTTCCAGTCGAAGTAGAGCCGTCCGTCGTCGCCCCAGCGGAGGTTATCGGGCTGCGGGCCGATCCACCGGGCGTCGCGCATGATGGCCGCCACGCTCAGCGTGTCGAGCGTCTGCGCGAGCGTCGCGCCGGTCCAGAGCAGCCCGCCGAGCAGGGCACACGCAATTCGTAGCATGGGGAAGGAGGTAGAGTACGCCCAAAGATAGTGCGCCCCCCGGGCCGGACAGGAAGGAGCAGACACACGTCCGCCCCTCCACCACGGCGGGCGGAGAGGCGGACTGTCCAGCGGACCGAACAAGTTTATCCACCTTGAGCGGTCACCACCTCGCCGCGCAGGTGCAGCACGTGGCTACCCTCGGTGGTGTTGGCCTGCACCGTGACGGTCTTGTGGAACGCCCCGGCGCGGGCGGCGTTGTAGGTCGCCGTGATGGTGCCGGTCTCGCCGGGAGCGACAGGTGCTTTCACCTGGCTGACGGCCGTGCAGCCGCACGAGCCGCGCACGCTCGTGATCACCAGCGGCAACTGGCCGGTGTTGGTGAAGGCGAACGCGTAGGTAACGGGCCGGTGCTGCTCGACGGTGCCGAAGTCGTGGTCGGGGGCTTCCCAGGCCACGGCGGCCTGCGGGGCGAACGAGACGGTGGTAGCGACGGTCGCCTCCTGGGCCGAGAGGCGCGCGGCGAAGAGCAGGGTAAAGACGAAGATGAGACGTTTCATGCGTTTCAGGGTTTGGTTAAACATCTGTCGCAAAGATGTGCGGACCCGGTGCTCGACCCTGTTAATGAAAATGCAAGATTTGTTAATGAGTTGTTAACGCCCGCGATCCCGCCCCAAAATCGCCCTACCTTTCACTCATGATCAGCACCCGCACGCTCCGTTTGATCGTCGTCCTGGCGACGCTGTCGATCTTCGGCATCGTGGCCACGCAGGTGTACTGGGTACGCCGTGCCTTCAGCCTGCAAGAGAAGCAGTTCGACCAGACGGTGCACATCGCCCTGCGTGATGCCGCCGCGCGCGTGGTCGCTTTCAACGGCCACCGCGCCCTTCCGCCCGACCTGGTGAGTCAGGTGGCCTCCGACTACTACGTGGTGAACGTCAACGACGCCCTCGACGCCCCCGTGCTGGAGCACTTCCTGCGCGAAGCCTTCAACCGGCACGACCTTTACATCGACTACGAGTACGGTATCTACGACTGCGCCACCGACCGGATGGTGTACGGCGACTACGTCTCGCGCGACGCCGGTGCGCCCACGGCTACCCCGCACGGCAACCTGCCCAAGTGGGAGGGGTACGTCTACTACTTCGGCGTGCGCTTCCCGGCGCGCGACAGCTACCTGGTGGGGCAGATGGGCCTCTGGATGCTCTCGTCGGGGTTGCTGCTGGTCGTGGCGGGCTTCTTCGGGTACGTCTCGTTCGTGGTGCTGCGGCAGCGCCGGTTGCAGGAGGTGCAGCGCGACTTCATCAACATGATGACCCACGAGCTGAAGACGCCCATCGCCACCATTGCGCTCTCGACCGACGCCCTGGGTCGCCCCGAGGTGGCCGAATGCCCCGCGCGGCTGCGCACCTACGTGGGCATCGTGCGGCAGGAGAACGAGCGCCTGCAGCAACAGGTGGAGCGCGTGCTGCGGCTGGCCCGCTTTGACCGGCACCGCGTGCCCCTGCAACGGGAAGAGCTGGCGCTCGACGCGCTGGTGCGGGAGGTGTGCGACCTGTTCCGCCTCAAGTTCGAGGAGGCCGGCGGCACGCTCCGCTGCGAGGTGCCCGCCGCCGTGCCCACCGTCCGCGCTGACCGCCAGCACCTGCTCAATGTGCTGCACAACTTGCTGGACAACGCCCTGAAGTACACCCAGGGGCCACCGGCGGCGCGCGTGCGCGTGACGCCCACGGGGCGGCGCGTGCGGCTGG
>JBARYS010000624.1:0-2955 GCA_049648155.1 Catalinimonas sp.
GTATAAGTTCGAAGTACCCAAGCGAGAAGAAGGTTAAAAAAGGTTTGTCGTAGAAGCCAAACGCTGGGTTGTCGAACGAAGTCTGGCTTGGTTGAGCTTCTACCGGCGTATCGTGAAAAACTACGGACGGACCGTAAAAAGGTCGTGTTTGTTTCTCATACTAGCGAACGTATGAATGATTATTCTTGTAGATAGAATTTAGTGCAGAATAATATTTCCTGATACGCTCTAATGATTGCTTGCGTTAAGCAAGGTGCATTCAAATCATTCATGCAATGAAGCCATTTATGATGCGAAAAAGCCACCGGAACGTGCGTCCCGGCGGCTTTCTGTGTTACTGCGTCCTTGTGGTCACCTATCGCACCACGAACGGCTTGGTCTCGGTGCCCGCAGGCGTGGTGACGCGGTAGAGGTAGTAGTCGCTTGGGCTGTCGTCGAGCACCACCGAGCGCTCGTAACGCCCCACCTGCTGCGGCTCGTCGACCAGGGTGCGAACGACCCGCCCCTCACGGTTCAGCACCTCCACCACCACCCGGCCGGGGGTCTGCACCTCGTAGGCGACCGTCGCCGGGCCGTCGGTGGGGTTCGGGAAGAGGCGACTGCCCTCAAGCTCCACCGGCTCTTCGTCGGCGCGGCCACTTGGGTTCCAGAGCAGAAAGCCCTCCGGCGTGAGAAACTTGACGGGGTCCCGGTCGCCGTGACCACGGCGCGGCCCGCGGGCAGGGCTCGCCTCATGCTTCCTTTCCGGGGCGTACTGCTCCCGGATGGCCTTGAGATCGGTGCGCCACTGCTCCTGCTGGCCCTCCACCTGGTCGAGGCGGGCGCTGATGGGGCCGTCGTACTTGTTGGCCAGGGCGGCGGCTTGCCCCACCAACGCGCGGTGCTGGTTGCGCATCTGCCGAAACTGGGTGCGCTGCTCGTCGGTGGGGCGTTGGCCCTGCTCCCGGTTCGCCCGGTGTGCTTCGCGCAGTTGTTGGCCCTCTTGCTTAAGTGCGCGCAGTTGCGTGCGGAGGTCTTGGAGCAGCGCCTGGTCGTCGGCCGTCAGTTCGCTTTCGAGCGATTGGCGCAGCGGGCGCATCACGGGCGTGATGTTCTCACGGACGTAGGCGCGGGTAGCCTGGTGCAGCTCTTTGCGTTCGGCCCGTCGGTCGGCGTCGGGCTGAGCAGCGGCGGGGGCCGCCATCAGCAGCACCACCAGGGCGGCGAGGGGGAAGGTCCTTTTCATGGGTATTTTGTTTAAAAGTTGGTACGTACGCATAGAACATGCCGGGAGCGAGAGGTTTAATTTGCCGCCGCACTTTTCTCGCATTGCCGCCATGTTGAGCTTTTTCAGGCGCAAGCCCGCCGAGCAGAAACGGAAATCTCCCCAGATGTCGGACGTACACGGCGAGCCGCTGGCCGACGGTGACTACGTCGAATCACTCCGGTACGGGCTGGGCAAGTGCCGCTTGCTGGAAACCGAGGCGGGCTGGGTGTACGAGTCGGTCGAAAATGGGCAGCGAGTAAGCCGGCTGCGGATGGTCGATGCCGCCACCGGCTTCCAGAAGGTCCGCCGCTTGCCCGCCGGTTAGTGCCGATCCGAACCGCCCGGGGCTTTCCGCGTACAGGATCACCATGGATTCATACTACGTGTTTGGAGCATTGGTGGCCGCAATCGTCTTCGTTTATGTGCGTTACCTGACGCGCAGCACCCGCCGCCGCCGCCGGGCGCTCAAGCAGCCCTTTCCCGACGCGTGGCGCGAGATTCTCGAAGAGTGGGTGCGCTATTACGCCCATCTCAACGACGAGCGTAAGCGACGCTTCGAAAAGCGGATCAGGCTGTTCTTGGCCAACACGCGCGTAGTGAGTGCCGAAGTGGAGATCGACGACAAGCTGCGGCTGCTGGTGGCGGCCAGCGCCGTGATTCCCGTGTTCGGCTTCGACGACTGGGAGTACCGTAATCTGGCCGAAGTGATCGTGGTGCCGAACAAGGTAGAGGCCGAGCGGGCCGGAGAGGACCTGGGCGTCGGCACCGTCACCGGGCAGATCCGGCCGTTCCAGCGGCGCTACTACGTGAAGCTCTCCAAGACGGCCCTCGAAGCGGGCTTCCGGCGCTCGTCCGACGGTCACAACGTGGGTGTTCACGAGTTTGCACACCTCATCGACCAGGTCGACGGCGACGTGGACGGCCTCCCGAGTTCGTTTCTCTCGCCGGAGTTGCTGCGGAGCTGGACGCGCCTGATGCACCACCTGATGGACGAGATCAAGCGCGGCAAGGGCGACCTAGACGCCTACGCCTCTACCGGCGAGGAGGAGTTCTTTGCCGTCGCCACCGAGTATTTCTTCGAGCGCCCTAACGAGCTGGCCGAGCAGTACCCGAAGCTCTACGAGCTGCTCACTAGGGTCTTTCAGCAGAACCCCCGCCGCTGGATGCGACGGTAGCGACCGCCCCGGGCGTACCTTCGCGCGGCCCTTTTGCCTTAGCTCGACTTTAGCCATTTTAGGAACGGGCAGGAATCCTTATCTACGCTTTATCAGGCGCTATCTTCGATTTATGAATTTCCTGTCTTTAAAGCGAAGTGGAGAGATTACTTCGGCGATTCCGTTCTGTTACATAGAAAGGGCATCGAAGGCTTTTCGAACGGCTAAAGTCGAGCTTAGAGCCTGTCTGAGATTTTCCGCCGGCTTGAGAAATGATCTTTCCCGGAAGGCCGGCCGCAGCGGCGGGGGGCCGACCCACTGCGCCATATTTCGCAATTCTTCTCGTCAGTAACCCTGCTATCCTGGGAGGCCGTGCCGGGGAGGCCCCGCCCACCTCAGAAAATTACTGCGCCTGACTGAAAAGTCCCTATTCCTCAATCTCGAATGAAAACCCCAGACAAGCTCTAATGAGCGACAACTTCATCGACTACGTAAAGATCAACGCCCGCTCGGGGCACGGCGGCGCGGGCGCGCGGCACTTTCGCCGCGAGAAGC
>JBARYS010000625.1:0-1824 GCA_049648155.1 Catalinimonas sp.
GTGAAACGCGAGGTGACGATCTACCCGCAGGCCGAGATTCAGTACGGCGACATCAACCTGACGGGCGATACGATCACGATCAGTTACCTGACCAACCTGCTCTACGCCCGGGGCAGTGTCGACTCGACCGGTAAGGCCGTCGGTACGCCGGTGTTCAGCCAGGGCGGCGAGACGTACGTCGCCAAGCAGATCCGCTACAACTTCATCGCCCGCAAGGGCATCATCTCAGGCGTGATCACGCAGCAGGGCGAGGGCTACATCCACGGCGAGACCATCAAGAAGAACCAAGACGACGAGCTGTTCATCCGCCGGGCGCGCTACACCACCTGCAACCTGCCCGACCCGCACTTCGAGATCGTCGCGCCTAGAATTAAGGTGCTGCCCGGCGACAAGCTCATCAGCGGGCCGTTCAACCTGCACATCGCCGACGTGCCCACGCCGCTGGGCTTCGCCTTCGGCATCTTCCCCACGCCCCGCGAGCGGTCCTCGGGCCTGATCGTGCCCGTCTACGGTGAGGCCGATACGCGGGGCTTTTTTCTGCGCGACGGCGGCTTCTACTGGGCCGTAAACGACCACTTGGGGCTGAAGCTCCTCGGCAACATCTACACGCGGGGCAGTTGGGGGCTGGCCGTGCAGGGCACTTACCGGAAGCGGTACGTCTACAACGGCTCGTTCAGCCTGCGCTACAACAACACTAAGACGGGCATCGAGGGGCGAGAGGCCGAGCGCGAGGAGTTCTGGGTGAACTGGAGCCACGCCCCGCAGACCCGCCGCAACGGCCGCTTTGCGGTGTCGATCAACGCGGGGTCGGCCACCTTCAACGAGCTCAACTCGTTCAATACGAACGACTACCTTTCGAACACGTTCCGGTCGAGCATCTCGTACAGCAACCAGTTTAGGGTGGGGCCGGCGCAGTTCAACTGGGGCACCAATTTGCGGCAGGACCAGAACACCACCACCGAGGTGGTCAACTTCACGCTGCCCGACGCCAACCTGAGCATGAGCCGCATCAACCCGTTTGTGCGCGCCGGGCAGAGCCCCCAGACGTGGTGGCAGAAGATCAACATCGGCTACGACTTTCAGGCCACTAACCGCCTCAGCAACCAGGGCACCACGCCGCGCTTCTCGCTGCCGAACGTGCTCACCCCCGAGGACCAGGACGAAGAGTTGCGGGCGCTCAGCGACAGCGTGGTGCCCTTCTTCCGCAACTTGGACCTGGTCTGGGACCGCGCGCAGATCGGGGCGCGCCACAGCGTCCCCGTCTCCACCTCCTTCCAGGTTTTGAAGTACATCAACGTGGCACCCAGCCTCAGCTACCAGGAGTTCTGGTACCTGCGGCGCGATCGCTTCACCTACGACGCCGACAGCAACGCCGTGCGCGCCGAGGCGGTCGAGGGCTTCAGCCGCGCTTACCAGTACAACGCCGGCGTGGGCTTCAACACGCGGCTGTACGGCATCGTCAACTTCGGGCCACGCGGCAAAGTGCAGGCCATCCGACACGTGCTCAACCCGACGCTCTCGTTCAGCTACAGTCCCGATTTCTCGGACCCGCGCTTCGGCATCTACGACGAGGTGCAGGTGGACGCCGCCGGCACCACCGTCCGCGTGAACCCTTATCAAAACTCGGTCTACAGCGGGCCGGGTGTGGGGCGCTCGGGCAGCGTGGGCCTGGGCCTCAACAACCAGTTGGAGATGAAGGTCCGACAGCGGAGCGACACCGCCGAGACGACCGAGAAGGTTAGCCTGCTCGACAACCTGGGCATCAACACCAGCTACAACCTGGCGGCCGACTCGTTCAACCTGAGCAACCTCACCATCAACGCC
>JBARYS010000626.1:0-12738 GCA_049648155.1 Catalinimonas sp.
CTTGTACGCTATGATGTTGGCAAATGGAAAGCAGGCGTCAGTACCCAAAACCCAACCGCCAACCGCTAAAACCCAACCGCTAACTGACTCTCCACCACCTTCACACGGGTGCTGTCGGTGACGTCGCGGTGGCCCTCCACGATGAGACGCTCGCCGCCGCGCAGGCCGCTCTTGATGTGCGTGCGGTCCTGGTAGGTGAGGCCGCGCTCCACGGGCCGGCGCTTTGCGTAAGCCTCATTGCCCTTGCCGTCGACGACAAAGACGACGTTCTCGCCGCGCACCTCCTGGATCAGGCGGGTAGGCACCACCACGGCGTCTTCGGCGGCAAAGTCCTTGATCCGGATGCGCGTCAGCATGTTGGGTTGCAGGCGGCCGTTTGCACCGGGCACGTCAATCTCGACCTGGAAGGTGCGGTTGTTCGGATTGATGACCTGCCCCACCGCGCGCACGCGGCCCACGAGCGACGAATCGCCCAGCGAGGGCACCTGCACCTGCACCTGGTCGCCGGCTTTGACCTGCCCCAGGTAGCGCTCGGCCAGGTCGGCCTCGACGTAGACGCTGCGCGTGGAGACCAGCCGCATCAGCGGCATACCGGGCATGGCGTTCTCGCCGACGCGGGCCATGACTTCTTCTACGGCCCCGTCGAACGGCGCGGTCAGGGCTGTCTTGCCCACCTGCGCCCGCAGCGAGCCGAGGCGGCTTTCGAGGGCATCGACCTGGCTCTTGGCTTCGAGGTACTGCACCTCGGTGCCGATCTTCTGCTTCCAGAGGCGCTCGCGGCGCTCGAACACGGTGCGGGCCAGTTCGATCTGCGTCTCCAGCTCGCGGACGTTGTTTTGCAGCACGTCGGCGTCAATGCGTGCCAGCGTCTGCCCCCGGCGCACGCGCTGCCCCTCTTCGACGGGGATGCTGCGGATCACGCCCGCCGCCTCGGCGCTGAGCGTCACGTTGCGGTCGGAGGCCACCGTGCCGCGCACCTCCAGGTAGTGCTCGAAGGTGGCGCGTGCCACCGGCTCGGCCGTCACCAGCACGGCGTTGTCGCGCACCGAGGCGGGGTCAAGCTCGGCCACCTCGGCGCGTAGTTCGGTGATCTTGCCGTTGAGCTCGGTGGCTTCTTTTTCGAGCTTTTGCAACTCGGCCTTTTTCTCGGCCAGCTCGTCTTTCTCGCCGCAGGCGGCCAGCAGCACGACGAGGGTCAGGGTCAGGTATTTATACATCTTGTTGGGGGGCTTAGGTCTTAGGTTTTGGGGCGGGGCCGACATCTCTCGTCTAGCGTCCGGTTTCCTCTTGCGTCAGGTCGGCGAACAGCGTCCCGTTGGCGCGTTGCAGGTCCACGCGGGCCACGTAGGCATCGTAGAGGGCGTTGTAGTAGTTGGTCTGCGCGGCCTTCAAGTCGGCCTCGGCGTTGGTCACTTCCAGGTTGGTGCCGATGCCCTCTTCGAACTTGAGCTTCGTGACGCGCACCACTTCGTTGGCCAACTCCAGGTTACGCTCCTGGTTTTCGAGCTGACTCAGCGCATTGTTCAGTTGGATGGTCGACTGCTGCCGTTCCAGGTCGATCTGTTGCTGGAGAATGCGGAAGCCGTTGCCGGTCTGCTCGTAGGCAACGCGCGCCTGTTGCACCTTGTACTTCTTCATCAGCCCGTCGAAGATCGGCACGTTTAGGCGCAGGCCGTACGCCCCCTGGTCGAACCACTGGTCGGTGAAGAGCTGCCCGACGTCGTCGTAGCCCGCGTTGTAGCCGTAGCGAGCGAAGAGCGACAGCTTCGGCAGGTAGCCCGCCTGGTTGTTGCGCACGTCGAGGAAAGCCAGTTCGCGCTGGTCTTCCAGCACTGCGTACTCCACGCGGTCCGAATAGTTGAAACTACTGCCGAAGGTCGCCGCCGTGAGGTCGTCGGCGGCCAGCCGGTCCGTCAGAGAAATTTTGCGGCTCAGGTCGTAGCCCATCTGGAACTTCAGCACCGCCCGGGCCACCTCCACCCCGCGCACGGCGGCGGCGCGGTCGGTGCGCAGGTTGTTGAGTTGCACCTCCAGCCGCAGGGCGTCGATCTCTTCGGCGAAGCCGTTCTCAAACAGCGCCCGCGTCTGGCGGTAGGTCGAGTCGAGGCGATCGATGTTGGCTTCGAGCAGCCCGAGGCGGTCCTGGTTGACAAGCACCCCGTAGTAAGCCTTCGCCACGTTCACCGCCACGTCGCGCTTTTGCTGGACCATTTGCTTGCGCGCCAAGTTCTTGTACGTGTTCGCCGCTCGCAGCCCGATGACGTACGAGCCGTCGAAGAGTATCTGACTGGCCGACACCACGGCGTTGCCCTGATAGCGGATGCCGAAGCGCAACACCAGCGGATCGTCGCCCGACGGCGGGGCGGGTGGCTCGGGCGAGTTGATGCCGAGCTGTTGTTCGAGCGTCTGTAGCCGCCCGTCCACGCGAGGATCGACGGGGCCCGGACCAAAGGCAGCTCCCGCTTCGGCGGGTAGGATCACGGCCGGCACGGCGAAGTTGTCGGTCAGCTCCACCACGCCGTTGACCTGCGGCAGGCCGATGGCGCGAATCTCCCCGACGCGGGCGTCGGCACTCTGCACGTCGAGCCGGGCGTTCTGCACCAGTTGGTTGTTCGTCAGCGCGTACTCCACCGCCTCGCGCAGCGAAAAGGCCGACTGCTCCGTTTGCGCCTTGGCCGTCGGAGACCACAGCCACAGCCACAGCCACAGCGGTGCAGCCCCGAGTAAAAGCGTTCGTGTTTTCATGGAGTTCAAGGGTTGTGCTTTTGTTGGTAGGCGACCACCAGTTCGCGGCCCCGGGGCGTGACCAGCCCGTGGATGAAGTGGGTGAGGAACTGCATCTGCACCTCGGCGAAGGCGAAGCGATCGGTAGGGAAGAGCCGCCCGTCGAAGGCCATCTGCACCTGCTCGATGCGCAGCCGCGAGAGTATTTCGGGGTCGACGTCGTCGCGGTAGACGCCCTCGGACACGCCACGGCGCAGGTTGGCTTCCAGGCTCATCAGGAGGCACGTTTCGCGGTGCTCGTCGAAGGTATCCCAGACGCGCGGGTGGTACTTCTTCAGGTCGTAAAGCACCATCGGGTTCATCTCCTGAAACATCCGCCGCAGGTGGGTCGAGATCAGGATCATCTCCTCGACGGCGTCGGTGGCTTGGCTACGGAATCTCGTCAGGCACGCGACGTCGCGGTCACGGTGCGCCAGGAACGTCTCCAGGATCAACTCGTCCTTGTCCTTGAAGTGCTGGTAGATCGTCCGCTTCGAGATCGAAAGCTCGCGCGCCAGGTCGTCCATCGACACGGCACGGATGCCGTAGCGCAGGAAGCACCGCTCGGCTTCCGCCTTGATGCGCTCTCGGGTCTCGTCGGTCACGGAAGGGTCGGACATCGGCGACAAAACTCGGGAAACGCAAAAGAGTTTGGGAGTTTTTAGCGTTCGTTTGATTGAGTATTCTACCGAACCGGCAGATTCTCCGGACGGAACCGGGCGGACTACCGACGGGGGCAACGGCCGGTCGTGCGGAGGCTTTCTCAGTTACGAAAAGTGGTCCGAAAGGACCTTCGCTGTAACAATACGCATGTCGACGGCTGGGGCTATCTCGCCGTGTGCGGAGCCTTTCGGGCATCTTTGCGGCGGTTTGTCGATGTCCCCACTCTCCCCGCCCCACGCCTGGCGCAAGGTATGGCCTTTTTTCGTGGCCTACACGCTGCTGCCGGTGCTTGCCGCCGACCACTTCTTTTTCTGGGACACCGTACAACTGGCCTCGAAGCACGCCCACTGGTATTGGGACCAGAACTTCCGCTACCTGCTGCTGCCCGACGGCATCGACAGCGGTCATCCGCCGCTGTTCGGCATGTATATCGCCCTAGGCTGGAAATTGTTCGGCCGTAGCTTGGTCACAAGCCACCTGCTGATGCTGCCCTTCGCCTGGCTCATCGTCTGGCAGGCGTACCGCCTCGTATCGGCGTACGTCGGCGCGCGCTGGGTGGCGCCCGCCCTCGCCCTTGTCCTGGCCGAGCCGAGCCTCCCGGCGCAGCTCACGCTCGTCTCGCCCGACGCTGCCCTGATGGCCTTTTTCCTCTGGGCGATCAATGCGGCGCGGCGGGAGAGGCGCGGCGCGCTGGCCGTCGCTCTCACGCTGCTGGCGCTCGTCAGCATGCGCGGCATGATGTGCTGCGTGGTCGTCTTCGCGTACGACGTGTTTTGCCGCCGGCAGACGGCAGACGGCAGCCGGCAGACCGGAGGCCAGAAGACACTGGACGCAGTTGATCGGCCTTCGCCCTCACCCGACGGTCAGCCGGCGGCAGTCACCGAAAGCACTTCCGTCTTCGGCCTTCGGCCTTCGGTCAAATACCTCTGGCCCTACGCAATGGGGGCGCTGCCGGCGGTCTTGTTTCTGGTTTACCATTACGTGGCGAAGGGCTGGGTCGGCTACCACGCGGACTCGCCCTGGGCCCCGAGCTTCGAGCGCGTCGGGGCGGCGGGCGTGGTGCGGAACGTGGGGCTGGTCGGGTGGCGGCTACTCGACTTCGGGCGGGTGTTCGTCTGGGTCGTTGGTGGGGCGCTGGGCGTATTCCTCCTGCGAAAGCGGTCGGTAGTCGACCGGCGTTCGTTGCGGGAGTTGCTCTTTCTGACGAGTGCGGTGGTGGTTATGCTGACGCCCACGCTGGTGCTTTATCGCTACCTGGTGGGCCACCGTTACTTGATGCCGCACTACCTCGCCGTGAACCTGCTGGTGGCCTGGGTGCTTTTCCGCGCGCCGTTGTCCGATCGCCGGCGTTGGGGGGGCTGGTCGGTGGCGCTGGTCGGGCTGCTCACCGGCCACCTCTGGGTCTACCCCGACCGCATCGCGCAGGGCTGGGACGCTACGCTCGCGCACTGGGGCTATTACGAGGTGCGCCGAGAACTTATGGACGAAGTGCGCGGGCGCGGCCTCGACCCCACCGAGGTAGGCAGCGACTTCCCAAATCTGGCCACGTTCCGACACATTGATCTTGCGGGCGGCGACAGTGCCTTCGTTGCTAAAGACCTTACCAAACACCGGTACGTGCTCTGGACGAACGTCTACAACGGCTTTACCGACGCGGAACTGGCTGAACTAGAAGAGGAGTGGACCGTGCTGCGAGAAGCAAGAAGCGGCCTCGTACGCGGACGGCTTTACTCGAAATGATTGTTGGGTCTTTTGAATGTCTGATCGCTTAGTTTTTTGATGGCTGACGCATCCGGCAGTACATCCTTCGCGTAGCTGGGTTCTTTAGAGGCAGAGGAGCATCATCAATCAGGAAACCAAAAGACCAAGCGATCAAAAGATCAACTCCCTAAAGCCGGTTGAGGCGGCTGAAAAAGTCGGACTGGTAGGTTTTGCTGATGGGCAGGTGCTTGCCCTGAATGACGATCGAGTTGTCTTCGACGGCCTCGATCTTCCGCAGGTTGACGATGTAGGAACGGTGGATGCGCATGAACCGCTCGCCGGTCAGCTTGCTGTCGATGGCCTTCATCGTCGAGTAGATGATGTGTTTGTGCTCGGGCGTCACCAAGATCACGTAGTCCGAAAGGGCCTCAACGTAGAGGAGTTTGTCAAGCTCCAGCCGCACCATCTTGCTGTTGACTTTAACGAAGAGCTCGTTAGGGTCGGGCTGACCGTTGCGGCGGCGGTCGATGTTTTCCAACGACCGCTTCACGGCTCGTTCGAAGCGCTCGTAGTCGACGGGTTTCACCAGGTAGTCAGTCACCCGTAGGTCGAACGCGTCGACGGCGAAGCCTTCGTGGGCCGTGATCAGGATCGTATCGGGCTTCTCGGGCAGGCGACGCAACAGCTCGATGCCCGTCATCCCGGGCATTTCCACGTCTAAAAACAAGAGGTCGACCGGCTGTTTAAACAGGTATTTGAGCCCCTCCTCACCACCGTCGAACGAAGCCTTCAGGTTGAGGGCTGCGTTGCGACCGACGTAGTGTTTGAGTAGGAAACGGACGCTCTCGTCGTCGTCGACAATAATACAATCATAGGTGGTTTTCGACATGAGGACGCGTTTAAAGTCCGTATAAAGTCCGTGGATCGGCGCAGTCTGTCGTCAGATGAGGTCATCTCGCCTAAATATTCAAAGCAGCCTCGGTCGCCGCCATATATTTCACCCATTAGCTCTCGTTCGGGTTTTCACCGCCGGTCCCCATTCCGGCGCCGGCGTGTCCTGGCCCCCTCCGGTCACGGACCACTGCTTACCTACAAGCCGGTCAGGATTTAGAGGTACGAAACCCGCACGAAAGCGATGCATTGCTAAATCGTGTACCATATGGCATCACCCTTCGGGATCGTTACCGAACGTCAACGAGTCGCGATTACCGCTTCGGTCGCACCAAAGTACGCCGTCGCCGGTGTTCCGGCCGGTTTTTTCCAAGAGCACTTCGTGCTGCGGGAGACCGCCACCGCCGACGCCCGGCTGCTCTGCTGCGGGCTGCATCAACACCACACCATACTGGTGCTGGTGGCTGACTTTACCGGGGTGCCCCTGCCCGTCGACGACCTTACCGACCTTACCCACAAGCAACTGCAAAGAGAACCCAACGGCCACCCGGTCGACCTCTTCCGGGGGCTTTACCAAAGCATCGACGCCGCCTTGGGTACCCCCTCGGCGGCGCGGCGCGGCAACCTGATGCTGCTCAAGGTCAGCACCAGCATCCGACGGGTGACCTTCGCCACAACGAACTTACCCTTTTTAATGGTCCGCAACCAGCGGGTCAAGCGCATCACCACGAAGCTGGCGGTACGTAGCCGGCTTAGCAAAAGCGAGGTCTACCAGTGCCGCTTCAAACCCGGCGACGTGATGTATCTCTACACCGACGGTCTGATCGAACAGGTGGGCGGCCCGGCGCATCAGCCGCTGGGGCAGCACAACTTCGAAGCCCTGTTGGCGAACAACCACGGCAGTCACGCCGCCGAACAGCGCCGCTATCTGCTGGAGACGCGCAAAAGTTGGGCGGGTGAGGACGCACCGCTCAAAGACGTGCTGGCTGTGGGGCTGCGCTTCTGAGTCTTATCACAAAAGTGAACGGCGCATTGTTTCGGTGCGCGCAAAATCAGTACCTTCGCGGCTGATTTTCGACACCCCCCTCATGCTCGCTGACTTTCTTGCCACCTTTACGGCCCTTTTTTCGGTAACGAACCCCTTTGGGGCCATGCCCGTGTTCGTCTCTCTGACCCGGGGCTATACCCACGCTGCGCAGCGTCAGCAGGCCCTCAAGACGTGTATCTACATCGTCGGAGTGCTGGTGGTGTTCTTCTTTGCGGGCACGTTCATCCTTAAATTCTTCGGCCTGCGCCTTGACGACCTGCGCGTAGCGGGCGGGCTGCTGATCATCAAGTCGGGCCTAGCGCTGCTGAACCCCGAGGGCAGCGAGCGCGGCGGCGACCGCATCTCCGAAGAGGTCGAACAAGAGGGCATCGACAAGGCCGACATTTCTTTCACGCCCATGGCGATGCCGATGCTGTCGGGACCGGGGGCCATCGCGGTGACCATCTCGATGAACGGTGCGTCGAGTTCGGCTATCGACCAGCTCATGATCGTGTTCTCGATTGTGCTGGTGGCCGCCTTTTGTTACCTAACCTTGCTCTTTTCTCCGCAGATGGTGCGCTATCTCGGCAAGGGTGGCATGGCGGCCCTCGCCCGCATGATGGGCTTCATCGTGCTCTCTATCGGAGTAAGCTTCGTGGTCGATGGGCTGCTCTCGCTGATCGGTTAGGGCTTCGGCGGTGGGTCTCCCCGCTGCTTCTGACGTTCTAGACGCCGCATCACGGGCGTGACGGTCAGGCCGTGCACGATCACGGAGATCACCACGATCAACCCCACCGTGGCCCAGAGCTCGTCTTCGTGCTGAAAATCTTTCTTGTTGATGGCGTACGCCAGGTAGAAGAACGACCCCACGCCCCGGATGCCGAAGAAGCCGACGGCCAGCCGCTCGTTGCGGTTGAGGTCCGAGCCGAGCGTAGCCAGCCACCCCGTCAGGGGACGGATGACCAGCAGAAAACCGACGGCCAACCCCACCCGCGGCCAGCTCAGTGAAGAGAAGAGTCCCCGGGCGATGCCACCCCCCAGCAGCATCAAGATGAACACGAGGAAAAGGCGCTCGATCTGCTCGATAAAGTCGTGCATCTCTTGGTGGTACTCGTGGTTACGTTCGTAGCGGCCGAACACCAGCCCGGTCACGAACACGGCGATAAACCCGTAGCCTTGCAGCAGCTCCGTGAGGCCGTACACGCCCAGCGTAGCCGCTACGGCCACCAAGCTATCGCGCGTGCGCGGCAGCCGCCGGGCGTTCGGCAGGTCGAACACCACCCACGCCAGACCGCGCCCCATCAGCAGCCCCGCGACCGTCCCGATCACGATGCGCTGCAGCACGTCGCGCAGCAGCCACTTCGTCCAGGGCACCTCGCCCAGCGTCGAAAGGTCGGCGGGAGCGACGGCCAGCACCGCCACGCCCGCCATGCCGATGGCCAGCCAAGTGAAGGGGAATGCCGTGCCGTCGTTCAGGCCCGCCTCGGCCGTCAGCGAGAAACGCACCTCGTCATCTTCCCGCTCCCGCCCACGCGGGGGACCTACCTGCACGTCGCCGGCCAGCACCGGATCGGTTGGGGCCAGCACCGCCGCCAGCAGCACCGCCGAGGCCAACGGCCACCCCAGCCCCCACCCCGCCCAGACCGCCACCACCAGGATGCTCAGCGGCATCGTGACCGCCACCAGCAGCAGCGGCACGCGCCAGCCACTGAGCCGGAACTTCTCGTCGATCTTCAGACCGGTGCCCATCAGCGTGATGATGACCGACAGCTCCGTGACCCGCAGGATGGCGTCTTCGCGCAGGCGCGGCAACGGCAGGTCGAACGGCAAGGCGTAGAGTCCGAACCCCAAAAAGAGGTAGACCATCGCGTAGGAAATTGGGCCGTTCTTCAACAGCTTAGGTAGCCAAGCCATGCCCAGCGCCGCTACGCCGATCACGAACAGAGTAGTCAAATATGCGTCCATTGCCTACCACCTACGGGAACGCCGCGTGCGAGTGACGACCGTCGGCTAAACTTGTGTGTTTATGACCCACCTCGCCCTTTTCTGCTCGGGCTCGGGCAGCAATGCCGAGCGCATCATGACCTACTGCGCCGACCAACCCGACCTCGCGGTCGCACTGCTGGCGGCAAACCGCGCCGACGCCTACGCCCTGACGCGTGCGGAGCGTTTCGGGGTGCCGACGCTGGTGTTCGACCGCAAGACCTTCTACGAGACCGACGAGGTGCTCACGGCGCTCACGGCGTATGGGGTCGACCTCGTGGTGTTGGCGGGCTTCCTCTGGCGGGTGCCCGCCGAACTGCTGCGGGCCTTCCCCGACCGCGTGGTCAACATCCACCCGGCGCTGCTGCCCCGCCACGGCGGCAAGGGCATGTGGGGGATGCACGTGCACCACGCCGTGCGGGCTGCCGGCGACGGGGAGACGGGCATCACCATTCACCTCGCGAACGAGCGTTACGACGAAGGGCGCACCCTGTTTCAAGCGCGCTGCCCGGTACGGACCGGAGATACGCCCGAAGACATCCAGCGGCGCGTGCAAGGGCTGGAGCACGAGCACTTCGCTGCGGTGGTGGCGCGCTACGCTCGCTCGCTCGGGACGTAGCAGCGGGTGGAACATCTCGGCGTTGCCCGAGGTTATGAACGCATGGAAAGCACCGCTAATCGCCACGTGACCCTTTACACGGAGGCCAACCCCAACCCCAACTCGCTGAAGTTCGTCTCGAATCACATGCTGGTCGCCGAAGGGCAGGACCACGACTTCGCCGACGCCGCTGCGGCGGCCGCTTCCCCACTGGCGCAAGAGCTGCTCACGCTGCCCTATGTGGAGCGCGTTTTCTTCATGAACAATTTCGTCACCGTCACGAAGAGTGCTGACGTCGCCTGGGAGGAGGTCAAGGGCGAGATTCAGCGGCGAATCGTCGCCTTTCTGGAGCAAGATCGCCCCGTGGTGCGGGCCGAAGAGGTGACGTACGAAGAGGACTTCGCCCCGGAGGACAGTGAGAAGGTCACGCTCATCAAAGGTGCCCTCGACGAGTACGTTCGCCCGGCGGTGGAGATGGACGGCGGCGCGATCAACTTCCGCTCTTATCACGACGGCGTGGTGAAGGTCGAGCTGCGCGGCGCGTGCAGCGGGTGCCCCTCGTCGACGATGACACTCAAGGCGGGCATCGAGAACTTGCTCAAGCGCATGGTGCCGGATGTCCGCGAGGTCGTCGCCGAGGGCGTATAACCTACCATACTTCCAGACATACTTCGATGAGCCGCTTCCTGCCCGGGAGCGGCTCTTTCTGTTTCTATCTTTGCGGACTTTATGCTCACGCCCGGCGTCCGCTACATGCTACTCTCGACGGTCGCCTTCGCGCTGATGAACGTCTGCATCAAGCTGCTGGCGCACTTGCCAAGTTGGGAGCTGGTCTTTTTCCGTGCCGTCATCTCGCTGGGCCTGAGTTGGGTCTTCTTGAAGCGCGCGGGCGTACCCGTCTGGGGCAAGCGACGCGGGCTGCTGGTAGGGCGTGGGCTGGCGGGGGCCTTCGCGCTGCTGCTTTACTTCCAGACGTTACAGGAGATTCCGCTGGCCACGGCCGTCACCTTGCAGTACCTCTCGCCCGTCTTCACGGCGCTGCTGGCGGTGCCGCTGCTCGGCGAGCGGATGAAGCTCCGGCAGTGGGGGTACTTCTTGCTCTCCTTCTTGGGCGTCTTCCTGATCAAGGGGTTCGATCCGCGTGTGCCGCCGCTCTACCTGCTGATGGGCGTCGGTGCGGCGCTGCTGGCAGGTCTAGCCTACAACCTGGTACGGAAGCTGCGCACCACCGACCATCCGCTGGTGGTGATCTTTTACTTCCCACTGGTGACCATCCCCGTGGTGGGGCCGTACACGCTCCTCCACTGGGTGCCGCCAAGCGGCCGGACCGATTGGCTGCTGATCGGGGCGGTGGGCGTCTGCACGCAGGCGGGACAGTTCTACCTGACCAAAGCCCTACAGGCTGAAGTGTTCGCCCGGGTGATGCCGCTGAACTACCTCGGCGTGGGCTATGCGCTCGTGATGGGCTTCGTGCTCTTCGGCGAGCGCTTCCATCCGCTTTCGCTGGTCGGCATGGGATTCGTGCTGCTGGGGGTGCTCCTTAACCTCCTGCGCAAGTAAGCACCGGGCGGATCTGGTACCTTGCCCCGCTTATGCGACACCTCTGGACACTCCTCTTCCTGTTGGCGACCGGAGCCGCGAGTGGCCGCGCTTGGTTCGTGGCTCCGGACGGCAACGATGCCCACGACGGCACCATCAGCGCACCGCTGGCAGACGTACAGGGCGCACTCGACCGCCTGCGCCCCGGCGATACGCTCTATCTACGCGGGGGGCTTTACCCCATCGACTCGTCTCTGCGCGTGCGGCGGAGCGGTACGGCCGCGCGGCCCATCGTGATTACGGGTTATCCCCACGAGACCGTGGTCATCGACGCGTCGGCCTACCAGCTCCGGCCCGATGGTGAACACCTGCGGCCCGACTACGAGAGCAGCCTGCTGATTCAAGACGTGCACTACGTCGAGGTGAGCCGCCTGAAAGTAGTAGAGTCCCATTCGGTAGCCGTCATGGTGCGCGGTCCGGGCACGTCGCACGTCACGCTGCGGCACCTCAGAACCGACCGTTCGTTCAGCTCCGGCATTGCCCTCTGGTACTGCGACAGCGTACTCGTGACGCACTGCGACATCGCCCGCGCGAACTTGATGGAGATGGCCACCGAGGGGCGCGAGCGGCGGCACCAGGCTCCACACGAGGCGCTGACCATCGCCGGAGCTACACACTTCGAGGCGTCGTACAACCACGTCCATGACTGCGACAAGGAGGGCATCGACGTGAAGGAGGTCAGCCGCCGGGGAACGGTCCACCACAACCATATCCACGACCTGAAGCGGCAGGGGCTATACGCGGACAGTTGGTTCGGTAGGCTCGTCGACGTGTCGTTTTTCGGCAACCGCGTTCACGACTGTGAGTGGGGCGTGGCCATCTCGGCCGAGGGTAAGGGATCGACGCTCGACTCGGTGCGCATTCACCACAACCTCTTCTACGACAACCGGGGATCAGGCGTCTACTTCAGCACCTGGGGTCACGACCTGCTCCGCACAAACGTGTGGATCTACCACAACACCATCGTCAACAACGGCTCGCCGAACCACTGGGCGGGCACCACGGGCGGCATCGACCTGCGGTCGCGGCAACTGCGGGACGTACGCATCTTCAACAACATCGTCGCCTACAACTGGGGCTACGAGATCGGCACGGTGGTACCCGCCGACGAGCAGTCGCAGCATCTGGACGACGAACGAATACTGATCCACGACAACTGGCTGGCACGGCCCCACTTACGCGCCGACGCGCCCGGCGAATACGACCCGATGCACGCCGTGCAGGGCATCCGCCACCGGGAAGGCGCGCCCGGCTTCCGCGATTACGAAGCGCGCGACTTCAAGCTGCTACCTACCTCGGGAGCAGTCCAGACAGGCGCACCTGACGCCCTGGGGCAACGTCCTGACTTGGGTGCGCTGCCGTTCGTGGCGCCCGCCGGTGCCGGCAGATAGTCCGGACGGGAGAGAACAACGAAAAAGGGCGGTACCTCGCGGTAACGCCCTTTTAAAATCTGCTAGGATCGACTTAGTAATCCCAGAGGTCGTTCTCCATTTCGATGATGCGGTGCTCCATC
>JBARYS010000627.1:0-8193 GCA_049648155.1 Catalinimonas sp.
GGTCTACCCCGGCCACGGCCCCACGACGACCATCGGCCACGAGAAGCGTTACAACCCCTTTTGCCGGGCGGAAGTCGCCTAAAAACCTAATCTATCCGACTTTGTCGCTGCTCCGCTACCTTCCTAATGCCCTTACCTGCGGCAACCTGCTCTGCGGCTGCATCGGGCTGCGCGAGGCCTTTGCGGGTCGCCTCGAAACGGCCGCTTTCCTGATCGGGCTGGCAGCGGTGTTCGACTTTTTCGACGGCTTCGCAGCGCGGGCCTTGCGCGTGCAGTCGCCCATCGGCAAAGAGCTCGACTCGCTGGCCGACGCCGTGACGTTCGGCGTGCTGCCGGGGGCCATCGCCTTCGTGCTGCTCGGGCGGGCGGGGGCCGGTGCGGAGGGATTGGTGGCGGGCGTACCCCTGGGCTGGGCGCACGTGGCCTTTATGATCCCGATCTGCTCGGCGCTGCGGCTGGCAAACTTCAACATCGACGAGCGCCAGACCGACCAGTTCATCGGGCTGCCTACGCCCGCCAACGCGCTCTTCTGGGCGTCGCTGCCGCTGATCCTGGCGGGGGGCAGCGCGGGGCCGCCCGTGTGGTTCACGCCCTGGGTGCTGGCCGTGGCCGTGGTGGTGATGTCGCTGCTGCTGGTGGCCGAGCTACCGCTGTTCGCCCTGAAGTTCAAGAGCTACCGACCGGCCGACAACTGGCTCCGCTACGGGTTTCTGGTTCTCTCGCTGGTGCTGATCTTTGTCTTTTCTTTTCTGGCCGTGCCGCTCATCATCTTGCTGTACGTGCTGCTCTCCGTTCTCCAACGCATCCTTCCGAACCCATGAAGTTTACCGCTGAAATCGACGTGATGCCGCGTCGCGAAATTCTGGACCCCCAAGGGAAGGCCGTCCAGCTGGGCCTGCGCAACCTGGGGATCGAGGGCGTCGCAGACGTGCGCATCGGCAAGCACTTGCACCTTGAGGTGGAAGCCGACGACGAGGCCGACGCGCGCGCGAAGGTGGACCAGGCCTGCCGGAAGCTGCTGGCCAACGCCATCATGGAGGACTACACGTTCGAGCTGAAGCAAGCGGCGGAAAATTCGGCAACATCCACACCGTAGCCGCCGTCCGTACGTTGCTCCCGTAGCGTTCCTCTACAATCTCGACGAAGGTCGGTAGACGACATTTGGTATGATGTCAGGCTCAACGTCGAACTACCCGGCCGCCGAAGAACGTTTGCGTTCGATGCCCCTCTTGTTCAGCAACGTGTCGCTCCACCCTATGCCCCCTCCCCCCCACCGACTCTCCGTCTGCCTGCTGCTCGCCGCCCTCTGCGCCCCGCTGCTCGTTGTCTCGGCACAAACGCACCGCGCTGCCGATGCCCGACGCCCCGCCGAGCGGCTGATATGGTCTGCCCCCGCCGAGGTGGTCACTACCCCCGGTGCGCCCGCCGTGCGCCGCCCTACCTTCAGAGGGGCCGATCACGACGAAGAGCACGGTTACCTGCCCACCTGGACGCTCTTTCTCGAAGAAGCGGTCGCCGGGCTGCGACTCTCCGACGCTGAGTACACCGGCCTGACGTACGAGGAGCAAGCGACACTGAAAGACTTTGACATCGCGGCGACGCCGGCCGTCCGCGTGACGCATTCGACCTACCGGAAGCGCACGGCGAGCCACGTTTCGCTCCTCCCCTTCCGTCGTAATCCCACCACCGGCGCAGTCGAGAAATTGGTTTCGTTTTCGTACGACCTTAGGCCCGGCGACGGCACGGAAGGGGCGCGCCTGACGGCCATGACCACCTTTGCGGAGAGCTCCGTGCTGAGGAGCGGCAGTTGGTACAAAGTCGGGATCACCGAGACGGGCATCTACCGCATCGACGGCGGTGCGCTCGGGCAGATGGGCTTCGACCCGGCCGTGGAGCCGGCCCGGATCGCCGTCTATGGCAAGGGCGGGCGCATGTTGCCGCTGATGCTGAGCGAGTCGCGTCCGGCCGACGTGCCCGAGAACGCGGTGCTGGTCCGAACCCGCCCCGACGGTAGCCTCGACCATCTGCTCTTCTACGGAGAGGGCCCACACACGTGGCGCTACGACGAGGACGGCGACCGGTACGCGCACGAACAGAACATCTACTCGGACACCACTTACTATTTGATCACCGTCAAGGAGCAGCCCGACGCGCTGCGGCCTGCCACCGGTACCGTCGGAGCGGGAGGAACGGTGGCTACCACTTACGACGGGCGGGCGTTTCACGAGCGCGAGCAACTGAACGTGGCCAACAGCGGCCAGGAGTGGTACGGAGAGGTCTTCTCGACCACCTCTACCCATACGATCGTCCTGCCCGCCCCGGGCCGCGACGTGACGCAACCCCTGACGCTGGACGTGCGAATGGCCAGCAACGCCCGGGCGGAACAGCGCAGCAGTAGCGCTACTTTCTGGGAGGTAAGCGCCAACGACCAGAACCTAGGGCGGGTCCGGGTGCCGGTTATCTCCAGCTCGTTAGATCCTTATCCTCAATATGTCGCCGTCTCCGAAGGGGGCGCTCGCTTCGGGGGCACCATAGCGGGCGAAAACCTTACGGTAACCCTCACGTACGACCGGGGCGACTTCCAGCAGTCGACTGGCTACCTCGACTACGTATCGGTGAACGATAAGCGCTCCTTGCGGCCGGCGGGAAATCAAACCCCCTTCCGGGTTCGCAACAGTCGTGACGAAGCCGTGCGCTACCAGATTGCCGACGCCCCGGAAGGACTCGTTGTCTGGGACGTGACCGACCCCACGAGGCCGACGGCGCAGCCTTACGAGCGCAACGGAGACGCCGCCTTCTTCACCAGTCAACCCGACGGGCGCGTGCGTGAGTACATCATGTTTCAGGGCAGCGAATTTCCACGTCCGGCGTTGGTCGGGGCGGTGGCAAATCAAGACCTGCACGCGCTGCCTACGCCGAACCTGATCATCTACACGGTGCCCGCGTTGCGCGCCGAAGCCGAGCGACTGGCGGCCCACCGCCGCGCGCACGACGGCTTTGCCGTCGAGGTGGTGGACGTACGCAAGGTGTACAACGAATTCTCGTCGGGTATGCAGGACCTGGCGGCGCTGCGCGACTTCAACAAGCTGCTCTACGACCGCGACCCGTCGGCGTTTCGCTACGTGCTGCTGTTCGGTGACTGCTCGTTCGACTTTAAAGACCGGATACGGGACAACACCAACTTCGTTCCCATCTTCGAAGTCAAGTCTAGAGACTCTTACATCAGCGAACTTAACAGCTTCGGCTCCGACGATTTCCTGAGCTTCCTCGACGAGTCGGACCCGGTGTTGACGTGGGCACAGGGCGGGTCGACCAGAACCATCAGCGGCGACGTGGGGATCGGCCGGCTGCCGGTTAAGAACGCCGCCGAGGCGGCTCAGGTAGTCGACAAAATTATTCGCTACGATACGGACCCGGCGGCGTTGGGCAGTTGGCGCAACCGCATCACGCTGCTGGGTGACGACGGCGACAACAACGCACACGTGAGCCACGCCGAGTCGATGGACAGGGTCGTGCAAGAGCGTCGGCCGGTCTATAACGTGGAAAAGGTCTACCTCGACGCCTTCCCACAAATAACGCTGGCCTTCGGCGAGCGCTCGCCGGAGGCGTCGCGCGCACTGATCGACGCCATCGAGTCGGGTACTTTCATCGTCAATTACAGTGGTCACGGCAACGAAAACATCCTGCTCGACGAGAGCTTGCTGGAGCGCGCTCAGATCGAACAGCTTACCAACTTCGACCGGCTCCCTTTTTTCGTCACGGCTACCTGTGCGTTTGGCCGCTACGACGACCCCAAGCAGGTGACCGGCGGCGAGTTGGTGATGCTGAGCCCGGCGGCGGGTATCGGCATCTTTACCGCCACACGACTGGTCTTCACCAGTACGAACCGCGCCATCAACGAAGATTTCTACGAAAGTGTCTTTGAGCGTGAGAACGGCGCGTGGCCCCGGCTGGGTGACGTGGTACGTAGAACGAAGAACCTTAACAAGCATGATTATCGCAACCGCAACTATGGTCTGCTGGGCGACCCCTCCCTGCAAATGGCTTATCCGGAAGAAGAGGCCGTGCTGACGCGGGTGAACGAGCGCGACATCACCACGGGAGATACACTGCGTGCGCTGCGGCAGGTGCGCTTGGCCGGCGAGGTGCGAGGGTATGGCACTAGTGGTGTGCTGACCGACTTCAACGGGCGTGTGCAGGTAACCGTGTTCGATAAGAAAACCCGCGTGCAGACGCGCGGGGCGGGTAACCCTCCGTTCGCTTACGACGTGCGCAAGAGCATCGTCTACAACGGCGTGGCAACCGTGACGGCAGGGCGCTTCGAGACGGAGTTTGTGATGCCGCGCGACATCGATTACCGCTACGGCACCGGGAAGATTACACTGTACGCCTGGCAGGAAAATTCGCTGGTCGACGCCGCCGGGGCCGACGTGACGCTGGTGGTGGGCGGTACCGCCGAGGAGCTTCTGCCCGACAACACCCCACCGCAAATCGCGCTCTCGCTGAACGACACCACGTTCCGGTTCGAAGACGGCGCGAGCGTGGGCCCCAACCCGACGCTGCTGGCCCGTTTGAACGACGAGAGCGGCATCAATCTCTCTTCGAGCGGTATCGGGCACGACATCACCGCGATGCTGGCCGACAACCCGAATGCGTTTTACGTTCTGAACGATTATTACGTGACCGCTCCCGACGACTTCCGCCGTGGCACGCTGCGCTACGAACTGAAAGATTTACCTTTAGGGAGGCACCGTCTCACCCTGAAAGCGTGGGACACGCACAACAACTCGAACGAGGAGACGATAGAATTTGTGGTGGTCGACGACGCGAAGCTGGCCTTGTTCGACGTGTTTAATTACCCGAACCCGCTGGTTGATCAGACGTCTTTTGAGTTTGGGCACAACTTCAACGGGCGCGACCTGGACGTAAGCATCAGCATCTACACGAATACCGGACAGTTAGTGAAGACCCTCCGCATGCAGGCCCCAAACAGCGACGGCTTCGTGTCGGGCGACGCCCTGCAGTGGGACGGGCGCGACGAGAACGGCGCGGAAATCGGGGCCGGCCTGTACGTTTACCGCCTCGACGTACGTTCTAGCGATGGTGCCCACGCCCGCCACTCCGAACGACTGGTCGTGATCAAGTGATTTTACCCTCAACAATCGTATGAATCGTAGTTCTTACCGCACGCTGCTGGTGGTGCTCTTGCTTAGCACCACAGCCCAGGTGTCGGCTCAAAACCTGCTGGGGCAAGACAGCCTGCGGACCATCACCACGGCCATGCCCTTCCTGACCATCGCACCCGACGCCCGCGCGGGTGCCCTGGGCGACGCGGGCGTGTCGACCTCGGCCGACATCAACTCGCTCTACTGGAACCCGGCGAAGATGGCTTATCTCGAAAAATACTTTGGGTTCGCCGTCTCTTACACGCCTTGGCTACGCGGCCTGACGGGCATCAATGACGTGTACCTCGCCTATCTGTCGGGCTACTACAAGATCAACGAGCGGAGCACGGTGTCAGGCGCGCTTAACTACTTCAACCTGGGCAACATTCAGTTTACGGACAATGTAGGGGCTCCCGGCATCCAGTTTACACCCCGCGAGTTGTCGATCACGGCGGGCTACGCCCAGCAACTGGGCGACCGCCTCAGCGTGGGGGTGGGCGTGAAGTTCATCAACTCCAACCTGGCGGGGCAGAGCTTCAACGTGGCCGGTGGCGGCAACTCGGCCCGTCCGGCGAATGGTGCCGCCGCCGACATCGGCGTGTTCTACACGAACGACGATATGGCGCTGGGAGGCTCGCCGCTGACGCTCAACTTCGGTGCGTCGATCACGAACCTGGGGCCGAAGGTGACCTACTCTTCTCAGGAGGATAACGACTTCTTACCGACGACGCTGCGCCTGGGTGTCTCCCCCACTTTCGAGATCGATCCCTACAACTCGTTGAGCCTGGTGCTGGAAGCCAGTAAGCTGCTGGTGCCCACCCCGCCCGTGCGCGACAGAAACGGCACCATCGTGCGGGGTCAGGACCCGGACCGAGGATTCTTCAGCGGGGTGTTCAGTTCGTTCTCGGACGCACCCGACGGCTCTAGCGAAGAGCTGCGCGAGTTTATGCTCTCGGCAGGCGTGGAGTACTGGTACAACGACCTGTTTGCCGCGCGTGCGGGCTACTTCCACGAGAACAACCTTAAGGGCGGACGTCAGTACTTCTCGGTCGGAGCGGGGCTGCGCTACCAACTGTTCGGCGTCGACTTCGCCTACCTGGTTCCGCTGGAAGATAACCACCCGCTGGCTGAGACGCTGCGCTTCACGCTGCATTTCGAGTTCGAGCGGGGTGCCAATACCGGCGCGGGTAGCTGATCATCCTGTTCTCTACCTTTGCAACTGCTTCCCGGTCCCCTTCGGCGGGCCGGGATTTTTTGTGCCTTCACGCCGCCCTCCCCAAGTATGTCTACCGCCCTCGACCGCACGCAAGCCCCACCGTTTCAGCCGGTGGGCGCCATCAGTATCGCCCGCGCCACCTCCGACGCCCTGCCCAACGGCACACCCCGCCACGTGATTCGCGCCGGCGCGCAGCCGGTGGTGGGTCTGGAACTGATCTTCCCGGCGGGCACCTGGTTCGAGTCGACCCGAGGGGCGGCGTTTTTCCTCTCTAAGCTGCTGTTGGAGGGCACGCGCCGCCGCTCGGGGGCTGAGATTCAGGAAGCCTTTTCGCGCTGGGGGACTTTTCCCCGAGTGACGGCCACGCCCGACCACCTGACCGTGGCGGTCTACACGGTGAAGCGCTTCCTGCCCGAGGTGTTGCCGCTGCTCGTGGAGGTTTTGCAAGAGGCCACCCTCCCCGCCGAGGAGTTCGAGAACCAGCGGCGCATTCAGCAGCAAACGCTTCAGGTGAACTTACAAAAGACTTCGTTCGTGGCCGGGCGCACGTTTCGGGGGCTGCTCTTCGGCGACGAACACCCCTACGGGGCGGGCGTCACGGAGGCGCACCTCGCCAAACTGAACCGCGACGCCGTGGCGGGCCTCTACGAGCAGAACGTACGGACGATGCCCGCCGAACTTATCCTGGCCGGCGACGTGACCGACGACGTCCTCGCCCTGGTGGACCGGACGTTGGGGCGGGTAGCTCGTGCCGATGCCCCCCTGACGGCCCCGGTACACACGACCCACGTGCGGGTGACCCGCGAGGCTACGGCGGTGTTCCCGACCGGCCAACAGTCGAGCATCCGCGTGGGGCGCGTGTTGTTCACGCCGCACCATCAGGACGTGCACCGCTTTCAGGTGTTGAACGAAATCTGCGGGGGGTATTTCGGCTCGCGCCTGATGCGCAACATCCGCGAGGAGAAGGGCTACACGTACGGCATCTCGTCGGGCTACGCGGCGCTGCGGCACGCGGGCTACTGGATCATCGGCACGGACGTGAAGCGCGAGGCCACCGAGGCCACCTTCGCCGAGGTTCATCACGAGTTGGGCCGCCTCCGTGAAGAGTTGGTGTCCGAAAAAGAGCTGGACACCGTGCGCAACTATATGCTCGGCACGCTGGCGGGCTCCATCACGACGCCGTTCGAACTGGCCGATAAGTTCAAGGGTGTCCACTTTCGGGGGCTGGACTACGACTACTACGAACAGCGCGTGCGGACCATCCGCGAGGTGACGCCCGAGGCGCTCCGCGAAACGGCCCGCCGCTACTTCGACCCGTCGGAGTTGGTGGAGGTCACGGCGGGCGAGCGGGTGTAAGCGCCGGGCCGGTTATCTTTGAAGGATGGTTCCTCTGATTGCTCCCTCGCTGCTGGCCGCCGACCTTTCGGACCTGCGCGGCGAGGCCCGAATGTTCGAAGCGAGCGAGGGCGACTGGCTGCACTTCGACGTAATGGACGGCCACTTCGTGCCGAATCTCTCCTTTGGCCTGCCGGTGCTGCGGGCACTGCGTCCGCTGGTGCGAAAGCCCATCGACGTCCACCTGATGATCGAGAACGCCCCCCGTTACCTGAAAGCGTACCGCGACGCCGGGGCCGACCGCATCACCGTTCACGCCGAGGCCGAGCCGCACCTGCACCGTACGGTGGGAGCCATCAGGGAGCTGGGCGCGGCGGCGGGAGTGGCCCTGAATCCGCACACCCCCCCAGAAGTGCTCGAATGGGTGCTGCCCGACCTGGACCAGGTGCTCGTCATGTCCGTCAACCCCGGCTTCGG
>JBARYS010000628.1:0-3134 GCA_049648155.1 Catalinimonas sp.
CTGGGCATCTTCGACAAGCGCATGAACAAGGAGGGTGCCGTGGCGGGCATGGTGGTGGGCATCCTGCTGATGCTTTTCTACATGATCAAGTACAAGCTCGGCGGCTTCGGCGGCGGCACGCCCGACGACTGGTGGTTCGGCATCTCGCCCGAGGGCTTCGGCACCGTCGCCATGTTCGTCAACGTGGTGGTGAGCGTGGTGATCTCGCGCCTCACGCCCCCACCGCCGCCCGTGGTGCAGATGATCGTCGAGGAGATCCGCCTGCCGCGCGGGGCCACTGAGGCGGTGGCGGGGCATTGAATCACGTTCCCAACTTTGTGGGCAAAACAGCCGGCTTCACGCTCGGACTTCAGTATTGAGGGATCGTCGGCGCAACTGACCGCTCCGCCCTGCAACCAACCCCCGCCGGGGGCGTTGCAACGACATCCGCACGAGCGCCGTGCGCACGTTGTGGTCTCACCTTCTCCCCTCCCGCCATGCTTCGTTCTGCCCCGCTCCTCTTCACGCTCCTCACCGTCGGTAGCGCTCTGGCCCAGCCCGACGACTACGCCGAGACCATCCAGACCGAGGCCGGGCCGCTGGCCGCCGAGGAGGTGGCGGGCGGGCTGGTGCACCCCTGGGGCCTCGCCTTTCTGCCCGACGGGCGGATGCTGGTCACCGAGCGCCCCGGCCGCCTGCGCCTCGTCACGGCCGCCGGCGAGGTGTCGGAGCCGCTGGCGGGCACGCCCGAGGTGTTCGCCCGGGGGCAGGGTGGGCTGATGGACGTGGCGCTCGACCCGGACTTTGCCGACAACCAGCTCGTCTACCTCACCTTCGCCGAGCCGGGGCGCGGGGGGGCGTCGACCGCCCTGGGGCGGGGGCGGCTGCGCGACGGCCGTATCGAGGGCTTCGAGGTGATCTTCCGCCAGCTCCCCAAGGTGGAAGGGCCCAACCACTTCGGCAACCGCATCGCCTTTGCGCCCGACGGCACGCTCTTCCTCGCGCTGGGCGAGCGCTACCAGTTCGACCCCGCCCAGGACCTGATGAGCCACCTCGGCAAGGTGGTGCGGATCAACCCCGACGGCTCGGTGCCACCCGACAACCCCTTTGTGGGGCGCGACGACGCCCGCCCGGAGATCTGGTCGTACGGCCACCGCAACGTCGAGAGCGCGGCCATCGACCCGGCCACCGGCGACCTCTGGATCGCGGAGATGGGCCCGCTGGGCGGCGACGAGCTGAACCGCCCCGAGCCGGGCAAGAACTACGGATGGCCCGTGGTGAGCTGGGGCGACAACTACGACGGCACTAAGATTCCCGACCCCGACGGGCGGCCCGAGTTTACCGACGCCGTGCGCCACTGGACGCCCGTGATCTCACCGTCGGGCATGATCTTTTACACCGGCGACCGGTTTCCGAAGTGGCGCGGCAGCGCCTTTATCGGCGGGCTGAGCGCGATGGGCCTGGTGCGCGTGGTGCTCGACGGCGGCCGGGTGACGCACGAGGAGCGCATCCCTCTCACCAAGCGCATCCGCGAGGTGGCCCAGGGCCCCGACGGTCACCTCTACGTCCTGATCGACCAGCGCGACGGGGCCGTGTGGCGGCTGAAGCCCCTGCAACCGGACGGCGAGTAGCGTCTCTCACAAAACCAACCGCCCCCGTACCGTCTGCCGCCGGGTTGCGTAAGCACCCTTATGAAAGTTCTCATCACCGGGGCGAACGGATACATCGGCGTGCGCCTCTTGTCGGTGCTCGTCGAGCAAGACCACGAGATTCACTGCTTCGTGCGCGACCGGCGGCGGCTCTACGTGCCCGAGCGCATCCTGCAACGCATCCGGGTGTACGAAGTGAACCTGCTGGAGCGCCTCGACCCGACCGAGCTGCCGGAAGAGATCGACGTCGCCTACTACTTGATCCACTCGATGTCGTCGTCGGGCGACTTCGAGGAGATGGAGGGGCGCACGGCGCGCCATTTTGCCGAATACGTGAAGCACATCGAAGCGGGACAGGTGGTCTACTTGGGCGGCATCGCCAACGACGACAACCTCTCGCCGCACCTGCGCTCGCGCGAACGGGTGGAGGGCCTGCTGCGCGCCGGCGGGCGGCCGCTGACGGTGCTGCGGGCGGGCATCATCGTGGGGTCGGGGTCGGCCTCGTTCGAGATCATCCGCGACCTGGTCGAGAAGCTGCCCGTGATGGTGGCCCCGAAGTGGCTGCGGACGCGCTGCCAGCCCATCGCCGTGCGCAACGTGATCGGCTATTTGGCGGGCGTGATGGGCAACGAAGGTGCCTACGACCGCACGTTCGACATTGGGGGGCCGGAGGTGCTCACCTACCAGCAGATGCTGCTGCAATTTGCCGAGGTGCGGGGCATCCGCCGCTACATCGTACCGGTGCCCTACTTCACGCCCCGCCTCTCTTCCTACTGGCTCTACTTCGTCACCTCGACAAGCTACTCGCTGGCGCGGCACTTGGTGGGAAGTCTCAAGAACGAGGTCGTGGTGCAGCGGCGGGGCATCGAAAAGGTCGTCGAGCAAGAGCTGGTCGACTACCGCACGGCCGTGGCCCTGGCCTTCGAGCGCATCCAACAAAACATGGTGGTGTCGAGCTGGAAAGACGCCCTGGCCGCCAGCGCCATGCACCCCGAGCTTTTGCAGTACGTAGAGGTGCCCACCCACGGCTGCTTCCGCGACGTGCGCGAGGTCAAGCTGCGGCGCGGTGCCGACGAGGTGCTGGAGAACGTCTGGGCCATCGGCGGCCAGCGGGGGTGGTACTTCGGCAACCAGCTCTGGAAGGTCCGCGGCTACCTCGACCGGCTGGTGGGGGGCGTGGGCCTCCGTCGGGGCCGCCGCAGCCCCACCGACCTGCACGCCGGCGACGCGCTCGACTTCTGGCGCGTGCTGCTGGCCGACAAGCCTAACCGCCGCCTGCTGCTCTACGCCGAGATGAAGCTGCCCGGCGAGGCGTGGCTGGAGTTCAGGATCACCACCGACGGGGGGCACGAGTACCTGAAGCAGACGGCCACCTTCCGCCCCAAGGGGTTGTGGGGGCGGCTCTACTGGTACCTGCTGGTGCCCGCCCACGAGATCATCTTCACGCAGATGCTGCGGCGCATCGCGGCTTTCCAGCAGGAGACGAGTCTGATCTCGCAGTAGCCC
>JBARYS010000629.1:0-1756 GCA_049648155.1 Catalinimonas sp.
GCCAAGGCCAGCGAGCAGCCCGCGCCCGCCGCCACGCCGTTGATGCGCCCCACCACCGGCTTGGGCAGGTTGCGCATGGCTAGGATCAGCGGGTTGTAGCGCCGCCGCACCGAGTCGGCCAGCGAGCGGTCTTTCTCGCCCTGCACGGCCTTCAGGTCCTGGCCCGAGCAGAAGCCCTTGCCCGCGCCCGTCAGCACGACCACGCGCACGGCGTCGTCGCGCTTGGCTTGTTTAAAGGCGTCTTGCAGCTCGTAGCTCAGCGCGTCGTTGATGGCGTTGTAGACCTCCGGGCGGTTCAGCGTGATGGTGAGCACGCCGCCGTCGACGTCGTAGCGTAGGGTTTCGTAGTTCATGGTGGTGGTAGGTTGTGGTGTGAGAAGTGGGCCGCGCGGGCCCTCAGGCGAGGAAAAAGGCCATGGACCCGCCGACGGCCGCGCCCAGCAGCCAGCCGAAGAAGACGGCGGGGGGGCGATGGGCGTGCCGGGCCAGCCGCGCCGTGCCGACCAGCCCGGCCAACAGGGTAAAAAGGACCAGCGGCCAGAGCAGGTTGCCTTGCGGCAGGTGCGGAATCAGGCCCGCCAGGAAGCCCATAGCCCCACCCACACCAACCATGTGCAGGCTGATGGGCCGCAGGTAGCTCACCAGCCCCGCCAGGGCCACCGTGACCGACCCTGAGGCCACACCCAGCACGAGCAGCGGGTTCAGGCGCACCAGGCTTTGCAGCGCCCACGTGACGCCGGTGTAGACAAAGGCCGTGATCAGCACCGACCAGAGGCGCTCCTGACGCGTCGCGCCGGCCGCCGCCGTCAGGCCCACCTGGTTCCGCATCAGCCGCAGCGAGAGGATGCCGAGCGTGGGCAGCAGGGCTGTCCCCAGAAACACCAGCATCAGCAGTGAGTCAAGCGAGTCGAGGGGGAGCGGGGCGGCCACTTCGGGCACGTAGTAAAAGAGGGCGGCGAACAAAAGTGTGAGCATCAGCAGCGGGTGCAGTACCACCGACACCCATAAGGCCCAGGAGCGCACCGGCGGCGCGGGGGGCGCGGCGGCAGTGGTGTCGACGTCCTGTTCGGGAGCTTCAAAAAATCGCATCACAACTCTTTACGCAGGCGGGCCACGGGAATGTTTAGCTGCTCGCGGTACTTGGCCACCGTGCGGCGGGCGATGTTGTAACCGCGCTCGTGCAGCAGCTTGCCGATCCTCTCGTCCGAGAGCGGCTTGCGCTTGTTCTCCGCGCCGATGATCTCACGCAGGGCCGCCTTCACCTCGCGGCTGCTGACGTCCTCGCCCGAGTCGGTGGCGATGCCCTCCGAGAAGAAGTATTTAAGGGGATAGACACCGAACTCGGTCTGCACGTACTTGCTGTTCGCCACCCGCGAAACGGTCGAGATGTCCATGCCGATCTCCTCGGCGATATCCTTCAAGATCATCGGGCGCAGGTTGCTCTCGTCGCCGGTCTGAAAAAAGGCGTACTGGTAGCGGAGAATGGCGTTCATGGTCTTCAGCAGCGTGTTCTGCCGTTGGCGGATGGCGTCGATGAACCACTTGGCCGCGTCGAGCTTCTGCTTCACGAACTGGGCCGCCTCCTTCACCTTTTTGTCCTTCTTGTCGCTCTTGTCGTACGTGTCGAGCATGTCGGCATACGAGCGGCTGATGCGCAGGTCGGGGGCGTTGCGCCCGTTGAGGGTCAGCTCCAGCTTGCCGTTGTTGTTGTTCAGCAAGTAGTCGGGGATCACGTATTGCGTGCGGGCGCCACTGG
>JBARYS010000630.1:0-2607 GCA_049648155.1 Catalinimonas sp.
CGGTAGGGCCATTCGTTTCCCTCCGGGTCGGTGTAGCGGCCGTCGCGCCAAAGCGTGTTCAGGTAGCCCTTGAAGAAGAAGTCCAGGTTGCGGCTCAGGGCGGCGTAGCGCGAGAAGGTGCGCTGCCGGGGCGTAAAACCCCGGATGAACGCCTGCCCGAGGTTGTCGACGTCCATGCGCAGCACGCCGAGCCGCCGCAGGGCGTCGCCCTCGTCGCCGGCCAACTCGTCGAACGTTTTGGGACCTCCCTCTTCGTCCTCGGGGAAGTCATTGCCGCCGTACAGTTCAAAGCCGTGCGCGTTGTGTTTGCCCTCGACTTCCGGGTTCAGGAAGTCCGGCTCGTTGAAAGAGAGGATGCGCACGCGGTCGGCCGAAGCGCGTAGTTGCTGCTTTTGCTTCAACAGCGCCGGCGTGTCGGCGAAGTAGTGCCACGTCCTGACTTTGGCGGGCGCGAAGCCGGATTGGTTCGGCCAGTGAGGCAGCGGCCCGTCGGTCAGCAGGCGGTATTTGGCGCTACGCAGTTGCTTGCCGAGCTCGATCTGGTCGTACGTACCTTGCTTGATGCGCCCTTCCTCGAAAGAGAGATTATCCTCGTTTCGGGCGATCTCCTCGCCGGTGATGTAGTCGCGCTGTGTGGCAGCCCCGACGTCACCGTGCGCCTCGTCGAACAGCGCGTCGTAAGCCAGCACCTGCCGCGAGAAGCGTTGCCGTTTCCGCACGCCCAACATCTCGCCGAGCGTGCGCCACTGCGTCCCGAGGTCACGCTCCTGGCTCCCGGTGGGAATCAGCACGTCGTGGCGCAGCGGCAGCCAGTCGAGCGCCAGAAACAGGCTCGTGCCGTGGGCGGCGAAGAGCTTGTCGCCCAGCTTCTCGCGTAGCTTGGTCAGCTTTTCGACCACGGCGGGCGTGTGAGGAGCCAGCACGTAGAAGCCTCCGCCCGAGGCGTAGACCACGTTGGCGCGGTAGAGGTCGAGCGTGCGCAGCACTTCGTGCAACACCGACTCGGTGAGCAGGTGCAGGTAGTACGAGCGCCCCTTCAGGTTCTTGGCCGCCCGCGCCCCCACGATGTCGTACAGGAACGACTGGATGCCCGAGAGGTCGGCTCCGACCAGCAGCACGGGCGTCTCGTCGGCCACCACGGCGACCTTTTCACGCCCGTGGGCCTTCAGGTAGTCGTGCAGGCAGACGGCGAAGGCCCCGGTGATCTTCAGGTGGTCGTAGAGCGAAACGTCGCGCAGGTGCGTGGTGCTGCCCGGCACGGTGGCGAGGTGTTTCTCCAGCAGGTAGAGCAGCGTCTCGGCAAAGCTGCGCGGATCGTACCGCTCCGGGCGGGCGAAGCCTTCTTTAAACTCTGCGGTGAAGGCCCTCCACAGGGCTTGGTACTGCTCCGGAGCGGGCGCGTCGAAATCGTCCTGCGGCTGGGGAAAATAAGCCTCTTCCAGCGCCAACGCCGTGATGGGTAGTCGTTGTTCGTATTCGGGGTCGTCGCGGAACAAGCTTTCGAAGATGTTCACCATGCGCTTGCGGCGGTACTGGTCCCACCCGCCGCTCTCGTCGGCGGCGTCGCGTTGGCCCTCGGGGGCGCTTTCGCGGTCCAGCGCCGAAGCGTAGTGGTCGGCCTGCTGGATGAGGCGGTCGGCCGCCGAACCAGGCTTGTGGTGGGCCGCCGCCAGACGCAACAATTCATCGGAGCCGCCGGGAAACAGCGTCTCGAAGACCGCCCGGTGGTCCAGAAAAAACTGGGCCGTCCAGACCACGTGCTTACGCGTGTAGTCGCCGGGACGCGTACGGTCCGGCGGGCAAAAGGTGCTCATCAGGTCCTTGGCTTCGCCGCTCACCAGGGTCGAAGCCTGCAAACTGCCGCTCGGGTCGCCCCGCTGGTAGAACTTACCGATGTCGTGCAGCAGGGCCGCCAGGTAGACGTGATCGCGCAGAGAGTGTTCCTCCATCATCCTTCCATTTTTTTGAGTGCTCGCACCACGCCGAAGCCGATGCTGGCGTGCTTGCCCAGGCCGACGAAGTCGGGCAGAAACACATTGGTGGTAAAATCGACGCCGAAGGCGAGCACCTGGTGCTGCTTGACGCGCGTCGGGCGCGGGTCGCGCAGCGTCTCGATGCGCACCTCGATCTGCCGGGGCACCCGCCACCCCACCCCCTTGGCGAAGGAGAGTACGTTGCCGATCAGCGTGCGCTCCAGGAAGGCCACCCGCTCGGCGAGGCCGGTGAGTTGCTCGTAGCGGGCGGCGTTCTCCTGGTTGAGCGCCACCCAACGGTGCAGCCGGTAGCGGAAGCGCCGGTCCCACACGTTGAGGTTGAACTGCCGCAGGTCGAGCCGGTGGATGCGGACCGGCACCGTGCGCCCAGGCAGCGTCAGCGACCAGTCGGGCTGGCCGAAGAAGTGGTGCGCCGAGTCGACGCCCGCCTGCAGGCAGAGCAGCACGGGCCGCTCGCCGGCGCGCTTGTACTGGATCAGCGGGTAGCGGTAGAGGCCGCGGCCGTCGGCGGCGTGGTTGTGAAACAGGTCGTGGGCGCGCCCCGCCCGGGCGACCACCGCCCCCCGGAAGGCGGGCACCTCCCAGGGGGCCAGCGTGACATCAAACTCCACGT
>JBARYS010000631.1:0-7122 GCA_049648155.1 Catalinimonas sp.
GCGTGCTGGTGAGCGAAGTGCAGCCGGCAACTGAAACCGATGCGGCCAACGAAACCGACACGACGGCCGAAGCACCCCCGCAGGAGGAAGTGGCTACGACCGAGGAGATACCTTTGGAAGCAGAAACCGACGCGGCCGATGAGGCTATGCCGACGGACGAAGAAGACGCCGAGGAAGCGCCCGAAGATCCCTACGAGGCCGAAGTGAGCTTTCCGCTGGCGAAGGTCCGGGAAGAGGCGCGTGCCCGGTTCGTCGGCCTGAAGCTCGGCGAGAGCATCCGGTTCGTGCCCAACGAGGTGTTCGACCCCGCCGAGGTGGCCGAACTACTAAACGAGACCATCGCCGAGCGCGGCGGGGAGTCGTTCGAGTTGATGGAGCTGGGCATAACCCGGCATCTGCCCGCCGCGCTAGACCAAGAGCTCTTCACGGCCGCCTTTGGTCTGGACGACGAGGGCAACCCGCACGTAACAGACGAGACCGCCATGCGCGCGAAGGTCCGCGAGCAGATGGAGGGTGAGCTTGCCCAGACGGCCGAGCAACTGCTGCGCATCCAACTGCGCAAGGCGATGCTGGACCAGACGATCTTCCCGCTGCCCGAAGACTTTCTGAAGTCGTGGCTGCGCCGCAACAACGAGCAGATCGACGACGAGACCATCGAGCGTGAGTTCGGGGACTTCTTGGAGGGCCTGCGCTGGGACGTGATCTCGAACCGCGTGGCCGAAGACAACAACCTGGTGGTGACCGAAGAGGAGGTCGTCATGACCGCCGAAGAGAACATGCGCAAGCTGTTCCGCAACCTGAACCTGCCGGTGCGCGAAGACATGGCACGCGACCTGGCCCGCCGGGAGCTGACCGGCGAAGAGGCCCGGAAGTACTTCCGCAAGTATCACGACGAGGCGCAACAGAATAAAGTCGCGAACGCGCTGCTGTCGCAGGTGACCGTGTTGGAAGAGACCGTCGACCAGAAGGCTTTCGACCGGGCCATCGAAGAGATCACGAAGGATTGACAGATGGCCTCCGGCCGACGGAGGACAGAGGACCGACTTCGCTCCCCGGTCTTCTGACTTCCAACCGCAGAGGGGTAGCCGCCAACTTCGGTCTTCACTCAGCCCTCAAACGGCGGATGGCCTTCGGCAAAGGAGGCCTAAGGACGGAAGACCGACGACCGACCGCAGATGGGTAGGTAGCCGCCGGCTTCGGTCCTCGGTCTTAGTCGGCCCTCAAACGGCGGGTATGACAGGCCGCCTGTCAGGTTCTTTCTGACGAACCGGCAGCAGAAACGGGACCAATCACCGGCGCGGGGCGTTAGCACGGAATGTGTCGGCCCTCCGACGTAACCCTTTCACCCGGCGGGTCGCGGTACTGGACGTGGACGTTCGTCTGCCGGCGTACAAGCGAAAAATGGGTAAACTTGGGCGTTGCCCCCGTCGGGCCGCGCTTCACAACGAAAAACTTTTCATGTACAACCGCGAAGAATTCCGCAAGTACGCCGTTCATCACCGCAACCTGAACGGCCTCACCGTCGACCAGTATGTCCGCCACGTCGACCAGCAAGGGCAGATGAGTCCGTTCGTCGCGCCGCAGTTCGGCGGCGTGCCCACCGTCGAAGCCATGACCCGCTCGGTGATCGAGGAGCGCCCCACGCGCTTCGCCGAGATCGACGTCTTTTCACGCCTCATCATGGACCGGATCATCTTCCTGGGCATGGGCATTGACGACAACATCGCCAACATCATCGTGGCGCAACTGCTCTTCCTGGAGTCGGTCGACGCCAAGAAAGACATCCTGCTCTACCTCAACTCGCCGGGTGGCTCGGTCTACGCCGGGCTGGGCATCTATGATACCATGCAGTTCGTCAAACCCGACGTGGCCACGATTTGCACCTCGATGGCTGCCTCGATGGGCGCGGTGCTGCTCGCCGGCGGCGCAGCCAACAAGCGCTCGGCCCTCCCCCACGCGCGGGTGATGATCCATCAGCCCTCGGGCGGCGCGCAGGGTCAGTCGAAGGACATTGAGATCACCGCCAAGCAGATCATCATCTTGCGCAAGGAGCTGTACGAGATTCTCGCCAAGCACTCGGGCCAGCCGTTCGAGAAGATCGAAGAAGACTCCGACCGTGACTATTGGATGAAGTCCGAAGAAGCCAAGGCCTACGGACTGATCGACGAGGTGCTGACGCGCGACTAACGCGCAGCCCACTCATACAAACCAAGCGGCAACCGGGGCTGGAACTTACTTCCGCCCCGTTTGCTTTTCACCGCCGAACAGACCACCCTAAAGATATGTCGAAAACTGTCCACTGTGCCTTTTGCGGCCGGGGAAAGAAAGAGGTCAACCTGATGGTATCGGGTACCGACGTCCACATCTGCGACTCGTGCATTTTGCAGGCGTACCACATCTTGGAAGAAGAGATGAACCCCGGCGAAAAGGGGAGCTTCCAGAAGGGGCTGACGCTGATCAAACCCGCCGAGATGAAGAAGTACCTCGACCAGTACGTTATCGGCCAGGACGAGGCCAAGAAGGTACTGGCTGTGGCGGTATACAACCACTACAAGCGCCTGACGCAAAGGAAGCGCAACGATGAGGACGATGTGGTGATTGAGAAGTCGAACATCGTCATGATCGGCGAGACCGGCACGGGTAAGACCTACCTGGCCCGCACGCTCGCCAAGATGTTGCAGGTGCCCTTCTGCATCGCCGACGCCACCGTGCTCACCGAGGCCGGCTACGTGGGCGAAGACGTGGAGAGCATCCTGACGCGCCTGTTACAGTCGGCCGACTACAACGTGGAAGCCGCCGAGCGCGGCATCGTATACATCGACGAACTGGACAAGATATCGCGCAAGGGCGACAACCCCTCGATCACGCGCGACGTGAGCGGCGAGGGCGTGCAACAAGCGCTGCTGAAGCTGCTGGAAGGCACCACGGTCAACGTACCGCCGCAGGGCGGGCGCAAGCACCCCGAGCAGAAGATGATCTCGGTCAACACCGAAAACATCCTCTTCATCTGCGGCGGGGCGTTCGACGGCATCTCCAAGCTTATCCAGAGCCGCCTCAACAAGCGGCCCATCGGCTTCGCAGGCAAGGGCGATCAGGAGGAGTTCGACCGCGACAACCTGCTGAAGTTCGTCACGGCGCAGGACCTCAAGTCGTTCGGCCTGATTCCGGAGCTGATCGGCCGCCTGCCGGTGGTGACCTACCTGGACCCGCTGACCCGCGAGGCGCTGCGCCGCATCCTGACCGAGCCGAAGAACGCGCTGGTGAAGCAGTACGCTAAGCTGCTCGACATGGAGGGCGTGGACTTGGAGTTTACTCCCGATGCGCTCGACGTGATCGTGGAGCGGGCCATGGTCTTCAACCTCGGTGCGCGCGGCCTGCGCTCCATCTGTGAGGCCGTCATGACCGACGCCATGTTCGAGATGCCTTCGGAGGTGACGCCGCTTAAAAAAGAGAAGTTGCTCATCACCGACGAGTACGTCGAAGCCAAGATCAGTAAGTCGCGCCTGAGTAAATTACGCGTGGCGTAGGGTTTCATCCCTTTGCCTACCGCTCAAAAGGACCGCCGCCGGGGGTCCTTTTTTGTTGGCGGGGGCGTGTCGCCGGCCTTCACTACGTAACGCTTGCTACCGGCTGCGAACGTGTGGCGTCCGATTCCGGAATGAACATCAGCGGGGCGATCTGAACGGGGGACCACCTACAGCTTCACGTGCTTCTCAACGAATAGACTTATTTACGGGACTTACGACCTCATCGTAGATTCGTCGACGAGACAACACTCCAAGGGCTGACGGCGACGTCCATGTAAGCTCTTGGAGCGTTTGCATCGTGGCAAATCGTAGGTTCTGCTCTTGATCGGTCAAGCTCTTTCGCACGATAAAAAAATGGTAGTGAGAACTGCCGACTCAGAACACGCATACACAAACCATCAGCACAGTTAAGAACAGGAGGACTTTACGCGGGATTTTTGTAATTTACCGTTGAACAATTCTTCCTTTCGTGTTCCGAGTTCTTGCCGCCACCGCTCTCCTGTTCGCCTTCTCCCTCCACGCTTCGGCGCAGCAAGCAGCACGGGGCAACTGGTTCGTGTACTGCGGTAAGGCACAACTGGCCCCGCGCCGGCACCTGCACCACGAGGTGCAGTACCGCACCGCCCGGACGACCCGCCACCTCCGGCAGCTGTTGTTGCGCACGGGCGTCGGCTACGACCTCGGCGCGGGCAACGAGGCGCCCCTCAGGTGGAGCGCGCTGGCTGGCTACGCGTACTTGGGCAGTCGTCGCTTCGAGCCCGACGCCGAAAGGGAGGTGGTACGCAGCCGCGAGCACCGCGTTTATCAGGAGCTGACCGCCCGCCACCGGTTCGGGCGCTTCTCGCTCCGCCACCGGGGCCGCTTCGAACAACGCTTTTTCGACGACGCCTTCCGTTTGAGATACCGCTACTCGCTGGCCGTCAAGGTGGCCTTGAGTAAGCCTCAGATGCAGGACCACACGCTCTATGCCGCCGCGAGCAACGAGGTTTTCGTCCAGAGCGGCGAGCAGCACTTTGACCACAACCGCGTGTACGGCGGCCTGGGCTACTGCCTCTCGAAGCACCTGCGTGCCGAGTTGAGGTACTTGGTCCAGATGCTGACGCGAGGGCACCGCGACCAGACCACTTTTTTGCTCGTCTGTAGTTTCTAAAGTTACGTTGAGGCGCGGGCCGAGAGCGGCAGCGACGTTTCCGGTGCCGCCGCCCCGAAAACCCCGATGCGGCTCTCCTTTATCGGCGTACGGCCTCTCACCGGGGGGCGGCGGAGGTTAACTTTACCTCTTAATCCCGCAGATCAATGCACGCTGCTCTTCAAGACCTGGCCGCCCAACTGACGGGCGAGCTCCATATCGACACTACTTACCGCACGCTCTACGCCACCGACGCCTCGGCCTACCGTGAGCTGCCGCTGGCGGTGGCAATTCCCCGCACCGACGACGACCTGGCCGTGCTGATCGACTTCGCGCGGCAGCACAGCACGTCGCTGATTCCGCGCACGGCGGGCACGTCGCTGGCCGGGCAGGTGGTGGGCGGTGGCATCGTGGTGGACGTCTCGCAGCACTTCGGCCGCATCTTGGAGGTAAACGCCGACGAGCGGTGGGTACGTGTGCAGCCCGGCGTGGTGCGCGACGAGCTGAACATGCACCTGAAGCCCTACGGACTCTACTTCGCACCCGAAACGTCGACGGCCAACCGGGCGATGGTGGGCGGCATGGCGGGCAACAACTCGTGCGGCTCCAACTCGGTAGTGTACGGCAGCACGCGCGAGCACCTGATCTCGATGAAGACGCTGCTCTCCGACGGGACGGCGGTCGAGTTCGGTGCGCTCACCGACGAGCAGTTTGCGGTGAAGCGGGCGGCCGAGGGGTTGGAGGGTGCCCTCTACCGCCACGCCCACGACCTGCTGAGCGACGCCGCGAACCGCGCCGAGATCGAGCGGGAGTTCCCCAAGCCGAGCATCGCCCGCCGCAACACCGGCTACGCCGTCGACCTGCTGCTGCGCTGCGCGCCCTTTACCGAGGGCGGCGAGGCGTTTAACTTCTGCAAGCTGCTGGCCGGCTCGGAGGGGACGCTGGCCTTCACCACCGAGCTGAAGCTGAACCTGGTGGACCTGCCGCCCGCCCACAAGCTGCTGGTACCGGTGCACTTTGAGACCGTCGACGAGGCGCTGCGGGCCAACCTGATCGCACTGAAGTACCAGCCCAGCGCGAGCGAGCTGATGGACCACTACGTGCTCGAATGCACGAAGAACAACGTCGAGCAGCGCAAAAACCGCTTCTTCGTGCGGGGCGATCCCGCCGCTATCCTGGTGGTGGAGCTTGGGGGTGGCTCGGACGCCGACGCCGAGGCGAAGGCGGCGTCAATGAGCGACGAGATGCGCGCGGCGGGGCTGGGCTACCACTTTCCGGTGGTGCGGGGGGCAAATGTGCCGAAGGTCTGGACGCTGCGCAAAGCGGGGCTGGGGCTGCTCTCGAACATGAAGGGGGACGCCAAGCCCGTACCTGTGATCGAAGACACCGCCGTGGACCCGGTAGACCTGCCCGCCTACATCGCCGACTTCAACGAGATTCTGCGCAAGTACGACCTCTACTGCGTGCACTACGCCCACGCCGGCTCGGGCGAGCTGCACCTGCGGCCCATCTTAAACCTGAAGAGCGCCGAGGGCACCCGCCTGTTCCGTGTGATCCTGGACGAGATCGCCACGCTGGTAAAGAAGTACCGGGGCTCGCTCAGCGGCGAACACGGCGACGGCCGCCTGCGCGGGGAGTTTATCCGCCGGATGGTGGGCAACCACAACTACGCGCTGCTCGAATCGGTGAAGCGCACCTGGGACCCGCACGGCGTGTTCAACCCCGGCAAGATCGTCGACACGCCGCCGATGGATCAGTCGCTCCGCTTCCGGCCCGGGCAGGAGACACCGCAGTTCGACACGGTACTTGACTTCAGCGACACCGACGGCCTGCTGCGTGCCGCCGAACAGTGCAACGGCTCGGGCGACTGCCGCAAGAGCGAGCTGACCGGCGGCACGATGTGCCCCAGTTACATGGCTACGCGCCGCGAGTACGACACCACCCGCGCCCGCGCCAACATCCTCCGCGAGGTGCTGACGCGCTCCGACGCGCCCAACCGCTTCGACAGCGAGGCCATCCGCGACGTGATGGACCTATGCCTCTCGTGCAAAGGCTGCAAGAACGAGTGCCCCTCGAACGTGGACGTGGGCAAGATGAAGGCCGAGTTCATGCAACAGTACCAGGACGCGAACGGTGTCAAGCTGCGCACGCACCTGATTGCCCGCTTCACGACGATGAGCCGGCTGGCGGCCCCCTTCGCCGGGCTCTACAACCGCGCCTTCAAAACGCCCGTGGTGGCCAACCTCGCCAAGCAGATGATGGGCTTCGCCACCGCCCGTTCGATGCCCCACCTCTACCCCGTGACGCTGCGCGGGTGGTACGAAAGGATGCAGCCGCGCCACTTCGGCGTCGCCGCAAACGGCACCACGCAGAACGGTGTCGCGACCCCTTCCGCGAACGGCAACGGACGGACGGCACAGGCGGCGGACGCCACGCTGGTCGGCTCGCAGCGGATGGCGCGGGCAC
>JBARYS010000632.1:0-3163 GCA_049648155.1 Catalinimonas sp.
CCTCCGGGCCGTTCTCGATGAACTTACCGACCGCGAACCCTCGCTCAACGAGGCCACCGCGCACGTACACCCCGACTACCGACTGAGCGCGAAGAATCTCCTGCGGTACCTGATACTACGAAGCAAAGACTTGCGCGTCTACCACGGCGCACTCTCCGACCTGGGACTGTCGTCGCTGCGCTCGGCCGAAGGGTACGTTTACAGCAACCTGCACAGCGTGGTGAGCAACCTGCGTTTAATGAGGCCCGATGCCGACCGGACGCCCTCCGCCTGGGACACCCCCGTCCGGACGCCCCCCCCCGCCATCGACGTGGTGGGCTACACCAAGAGTGTGGAGTTGCTGAACCAACACGCCGACCGCCTCTTCAACGCCGCCCGGGAGCGGCGGCGCACGCATATCATGGTGACGCTGCCCGACGAGGCCGCCGCCGACCGCCGCGTGATCGAAGAGATGGTGGCAAACGGCATGGACGTGGCGCGCATCAATCTGAGCCACGGCGACGAGAACATCTGGCGGAAGATGGTGGACGGTGTGCGGGCGGTGAGCCGCGAGACGGGCAAGCCAATCAAGATCTACATGGACCTGGCGGGGCCGAAACTGCGGACGGCCGCCATCCGCATCGACACCAAGCGGGGCAAGGTGAAGCGGAAAGTACGCCTCGAAAAAGGTGCGCGCCTGACGCTGACTAAACGCGAAACGCTGGGCCGCCAGTGGAAGGTTTGCGAAGGCACACGCGAGGTGAGGTGCGCCGAGGTGGGCGTGATGCTGGGGGCGGTGGTAGACGATGCCCAACCCGGCGACCGCATCTTGTTCGACGACGGCATGATCGAGGGGCGCGTGGTGAGCAAGCGCCCCGACGAGATCGAACTTTGGATCACTCAGTGCTACAAACCTAAATTAGGCGAACACAAGGGCATCAACCTGCCCGACACCCACCTGCACCTCCCCGCCCTGACCGTCGCCGACGTCGTTGTGCTGCCCTTCGTCTGCGCCCACGCCGATCTGGTGGGCTACTCGTTCGTGCGCACCGCCGACGACGTGGCCCAGCTCTACGACGCGTTGGCGAAGCACGACGCCGACCACCTGGGTGTGGTGTTTAAGATCGAGAACCAAGAAGCGTTTGACAACCTGCCGGCCATCTTGATACGCGGTATGAGCCGCGAGCCCATCGGCATCATGATCGCCCGGGGCGACTTAGCCGTTGAGATCGGCTTTGAACGCATTTCGGAGGTGCAGAACGAAATCCTCTGGCTTTGCGAGGCGGCCCACGTGCCCGTGATCTGGGCCACGCAGGTGCTGGAGACCCTGGCCAAAGCGGGCCTCCCCACGCGCGCCGAGGTCAGCGACGCCGCGCAGGGTGCGCAGGCTGAGTGTGTGATGCTCAATAAGGGGCCGAACATCAACCGCACCATCCGCATGCTGCAAGACATCCTAATCCGCATGGGTGGCCACGCATTGAAGAAAAAAAACGAACTGCGGGCGCTGAACGTCGCCCGGCGGTACGTCGAGACGCTACCGACCGAGCCGGCGGCTGCCGTGCCGCTCTGACCAAAGGCGGACAGACAACGGTGCAAGCGTCACGGGTAGACAAACATCCGCGGGTCGGGCTGAGCGTAAGTGTAGCCGAGTTGGTCATACAACTTCTGTCCACTGATGCGCTTCCAGCCGCCTGCCATCGTCCCTGTGAAGGTTGTCGGCTCCCAGCCGTAGCGCGCGGCGTTTAACTCGTACAGCTCGGCGCAACGCGCGGTTAACGGGGCTACCACATTGAAAACCTCGCTCCACGCTGCTTGCTGAATGACCTCACAAACGACGCCGATTACGTCTTCGCGGTGCACCAGGTTGACCGGCGCGTCGCCGGGGCGGTTCAGGGTGCGCCCCGCCGTGTAGCGCCCGGGGATACGCCGTCCGCCCATCAGCCCGGCGCAGCGCAGCACGGTGGTAGAAAAACGCGACGCCCGCCAGACGGCTTCAGCTTCGGCCACGGCGCGGTGGTTGGCGTGCTCCGGCTCGGTGACGTCGGCCTCCACCACCTCGCGCTTCAGGTCGGGGTAGACCGACGTCGAACTGGTGAAGATCACGCGCGGCGCTGCCCCGGGCGGCACGGCGGCCGCGATCTGCCGCATCTGCTCGGCGTAGTCGCCTGCCTTTGAGGGCGGCGTGTCGACGATCAGCACGTCGGACGCGAGGAGGGCGGCGGGGTCGTCGCCGGCGTGCGCAGGTGCGAACTTGAAGACAAAAGGCGCGATGCCGGCGGCCCGTAGCTCCTCCCCACGCTCGGGGCGGGTGGTGGAGCCGCGCACCTCCCAGCCCGCCCGGACGAAGTGTGCGCCGAGCGGGAGGCCAAGCCAGCCGCAGCCCAGAATACCGATGGTTTTCACGGTTGCAAGTTGCCGGAAAAGGCGTAACTACGTCTCGATGCAAACCACCACGCACTACTTACAAACGACCGTCCCCGTCCGGCTGGATGCACTCACGGCCGACGCCCCGCGCCGCTGGGGCCGGATGACGCCGCAGCACGCCGTCGAGCACCTCGCGGGCGTGCTGCGCATTTCGAATGGCAAGGCGGAAGTGCCGCTCGCCGTGCCCCCCGAGCACCTGCCGAAGGCGCTGGTCTTTCTGCGTAGCGACAGAACGTTTCGCCCCGAGACCAAAGCGCCCCTGCTGCCCGCCGAGCCGCTGCCGCTCCGCTTTCCCGACATCGCCGAGGCCAAACGTCGGCTACGGCGCGAGGTGGACGACTTTTACGCTTACCACGAGGCACACCCCGACGCTCGCCCCATGCACCCGGCGTTCGGCCCGCTCGACCGCGCCGACTGGGAGCGCTTCCACGCGAAGCACTTCGCCCACCACTTCCGGCAGTTCGGGTTAGAAGAGTAAGCTTGCAGCCATGCGAACCATCGGCATCATCCTGACCATCGTGGGCGTCCTGGCGCTGGCGTACTCTTTCTACGATTATACCCAACAGTCGGAATCTTTCAAACTACTCGGCGCGGAGATCACCGTCAGCGGCGAGCGCGACCTGACGCCCCTGTTCGTCAGCGGGGGCGTGCTGCTCATCGGGCTGGTGTTTATAACCCTTGGCAAACGCAAGTGACCGGCAGGTCACCGACCCATCCAGCCGCCGTCGACGAGGTAGACCGCGCCGTGCACGTAGTCGGC
>JBARYS010000633.1:0-1533 GCA_049648155.1 Catalinimonas sp.
GGGGGGCGGCGACGCCCGGGTGGAGTACCGCCTCACCGAGCGCCTGGCGGCCCGGGTGGAGGGCAGTTTGGTGCGTGGGCGCGACCTGGACCGCCCGGCGGCGCGCTACTTGCAAAACATTCCGGCCGACCGCGCGGGGGCGTCGCTGACCTACGAGGGCGTCGACCGGGGCGCGCTGCGCGGCGGCTACGTGACGGTCGGCTACACGTACGTACGCCGCCAGGACCGCCAGCCGCTCAACGCCGAGGGCGTCACGTTTCTGCAAAACCAGCCGCCGCCGCTCTACCAGGACTTTGCCGCCGCCCCTCCGGCCTATGGGCTGATGCGACTCGCCTTGGGCGGCCGCCTCGGCGAGCGCCTCGACGGTACGCTAACCGTCGATAATCTTCTTAACACCGACTACCGAGGCTACCTGAACCGCCTGCGCTACTACGCCGCCGACGTGGGGCGCAACGCGACGCTCCGCCTGCGGTGGTCCTTCTGATCTGCACACGTATCTCTTTTCTCACTTCTCACTCATCTATCATCATGAAAAACTGGAAACACACCCTCTTTCTGCTCGCCGGCTTCGGTCTGCTGACCGCCTGTAACGACGACGATCCCGACCCGGTCAACGAGGAAGAAGTAATCACGACCGTGGAGATGGTCTTCACCGAGGTTGGTAATACCGCCAACACGTTCAGCATCTTCTTTAAGGACCCTGACGGTGACGGCGGCAACGCCCCCACGCAGCAGGACAGCATCATCTTGGCTCCGAACACGACCTACAACGTGAGCATCAAGCTGCTGGACGAGTCGGACCCGAACGACGTGGAAGACATCACCAAAGAGATCGAAGAGGAGGACGACGAGCACTTCTTTTGCTTCGACCCTTCGGCGAACCTCAACGTGACCGTGAACCGCACCGATACGGACGGCACCTACGAGGTAGGGCTAGTTTCCGACTGGGTTACCGGCGACGCGAGCGTTGGCTCGCTGACCATGACGCTGCGCCACCAACCGATGGGTGCCAAAGACGGTACTTGCGGACCCGGCGACACGGACGTCACCGTCACGTTCGGCACGGCGGTGCGTTAAGCAACGCACTTCGTTTAATGATCAAAGCCCCACCGGACCAAGTGTTCGGTGGGGCTTTTTGTGTCTTAGAGCGTATTTGGACTTTACCCTTTGGGCTGTTCTTGCCCAATTTCATGCTGCACTTCCTCGCTCACGTAGCTTGGGCTACGCTCACTCCTCTCGACTCGTTCAAAACGAAATTTGGCGGCGTTCGCTTTAGAAGCAAAATCCAAACACGCTCTTAATCAAAGCCGCACACCTCCCCGACTACGCCGACATCGGGATGTGAAAGTCGGGCACCAGCGAGGCGGCGGGGCGGACGTCGTAGAGGTCGCGCAGGGCCTCGGGCAGCGTGGGGAAGCGGAAGCTGAAACCCTCGCGCAGCAAACGGGCGGGCACCGCGCGGCGGCCGTGCAGCACCAACTCGGCCTCGGTGCCCAGCAGCCGCGTGCCGACGCGCGTCAGCCAGGCGGGCAC
>JBARYS010000634.1:0-9655 GCA_049648155.1 Catalinimonas sp.
CCGAGCCGTAGCTACACGCCGAGCCGCTCTTCGTCGCCCAGCCGTAGCTACACACCCAGCCGCAGCAGCAGCCCGAGCCGTAGCTACACGCCGAGCCGCTCTTCGTCGCCCAGCCGTAGCTACACACCCAGCCGCAGCAGCAGCCCGAGCCGTAGCTACACGCCGAGCCGCTCTTCGTCGCCCAGCCGCAGCACGCCTTCACGTGGAGGGCGCGGCGGACGGTAGCAGCATCCGACGCCTCTTTAACAGTGCCACCATAAGTAATTACGGTGGCACTGTTTTTTCTTGTGGACGCCACATCAACTTCTCTTTATTTATGACGACTTCTTCGTTACGCGCGGTGTGCTTGCTGCTGGGAACGCTCATGTGCGGGCCGGCGTACGCTCAATTCGGCTATTACCAGACGGCCCTCACTTTTTCGGAAACGCAGTTCGGCGGCTCGGCCCGTTACCTGGGCGTGGGCGGCGCGCAGACCTCACTCGGCGGCGACGTGGGCAGCCTGGCCTGGAATCCCGCCGGGCTGGGCGTATTCCGCACCTCGGCGTTCAACGTGGGTGTCTCGGCCGACTTCCTCTCCACCGAGGCGGTCTCGACCGGCTCGCGCGGCTTCGAGTCGGCGACCGTCAACGACAACCTGATCCGCTTCAACTTTCACAATGTCGGCTATGTTAACAGCAACGTAAAGGACGACGTGGTGCCCGGCATGTGGCGCGGCGGGGCGTGGGGGATCACGCTCACCCGCATCAACAACTTCAGTAACACCTTCGCTTACGAGGGGCGCAGCCGTCCGCTCAGCCTTGAGGCACCTAACAACTCCTTGGTGGACGTCTACTTTGCCAACGGCGCAGGCCTCTTCCCGGATTCACTGGATTTCTTTACAGGGTTGGCGTACGATACGTACATCCTCGACGAGGCTGACGACGGCACGGTCACTTCCTTCTTGCCCGTGACCGATGTCGATATCCGCGAGGTGGTCGAGACCCGGGGCGGGCAGTACCAGATCGATCTGGGCTACGGGGGCAATTTCGACGACAAGGTGTACATCGGCGGTGGCGTGGGCATCGTGACGACAAACTACAATGCGACCAAGGTTTACAGCGAGCGCTTCGTCTACGCCGACTCGGTGCCGTCGGCCGACCGTACGTTCAATGGGCTGGTACTCGACGAGGAGTTGGACGTGTCGGGGCTGGGTATCAACGCCAAGTTCGGCGTGATCTACCGTCCCACCGACCAACTGCGGCTCGGTGCCAGCTTCCAAACACCGACCATCCACGGCATGTCGGAAGAGTACACTACTTCGCTGACGACCAGCCTCGTCAATTACCAAGTGCCGAGCACCGGAGAGGTAATTACGGGTGAGGCCACCGCTCCGCGCGATCCTTTTATCCAGGAGTATTCGTACCGCCTCACCTCGCCGCTGCGGGCCACCGGGGGGGCGTCGTACTTCTTTGGCAAGCGTGGCTTTGTCAGCGTCGACGCCGAGTACGTCAACTATCGTCAGGCCGGACTCGACAGCGACGTGGCGGGCGAGCTCGACAGCGACAACCAACAGATCGACGACCTCTATCAGGCCACCTTGAACCTGCGGGTAGGGGGGGAGTACCGCTTCGATCCGTTTCGGGCGCGACTTGGCTACGCCCTCTACGGCGATCCGTACGACGTAAACGACGGCGTGGACCGCTCGCGCGAGTTCATCACGGCCGGCTTCGGGGTGATGGTCGACGACTTTACGTTCGACATCGCGCTGGTCTCCACCAACACGCAGGCGGCTTACTCGGCCTATACCTTCGACGACGGTACGCCCGGGCCGGCGGCCACCATCCGGGACCGCCGTACCAGCCTCACTTTCTCGCTCGGGACACGCTTCTGATTTTTCAAGCGACGGGTTCGCGGAATGCGTGTTCTTACGCGAAGACTTGTCCAATAACTTCGGTTAGGAGCCATAAGAGCGTGTTTGCACTTTGCCCTTTGGGCTATTCTTGCCCAATTTCATGCTGCACTTCCTCGCTCTGCGATCACGTAGCTTGGGCTACGCTCCCTCGTCTCGACTCGTTCAAAACGAGATTTGGTGGCGGTCGCTCCAAAAGCAAAATCCAAACACTCTCTAAACTTGACTTTAGCCGTTCGAAAAGCCTTCGATGCCCTTTCTGTGTAAAAGAACGGAATCGCCGAAGTAATCTCTCCACTTCGCTTTAAAGACGCGAAGTTCATGAATCGAAAATATCGCCTGATAAAGCGTAGATAAGGATTCCTGCCCGTTCATAAAATGGCTAAAGTCGAGCTGAAGGGTTGCGGTTGCTTTGCCCTTCATCGTCGACCTCAGCACGTGCAATTGCGTGGCCTTCACCACCTTTACCGCTGGTTTGCAACGCACCCTCTCTCCACACTTTTTAGGAAGTCTCCTTCTGGTGGGCCTCTTCACACTTCGTACGGCCGCACAGCCCACCACGACGGCACCGACGCCCGTCTACATAACCCAGCGAATTGCGGGGGCGGCTCCGAAGGTCGACGGGCGGCTGACGGACGCCGCCTGGGAACAGGTGGCGTGGAGCGGCAATTTCTACCAGTACGAGCCGAGCGACGAGGAGCCGGCCAGCCAGCGCACGCGCTTCAAGATTCTGTACGACGAGCGCTACCTCTACGTGGCGTGGCGCTGCTTCGACACCGAACCGGAGCGGGTGGAGGCACGGTTGGGGCGGCGCGACGAGTTTCCCGGCGACTGGGTGGAGATCAACTTCGACAGCTTCAACGACAAGCGGACGGGCTTCTCGTTCAACACGTCGGCATCGGGCGTGAAGAGCGACGAGTTTATCAGCAAGGACGGTGAGGTGTGGGACGACAGTTGGAACCCCACTTGGTTTACGAAGGCGCGCGTCGACTCGCTGGGGTGGACCGCCGAGTGCCGCATCCCTTTCTCGCAGCTCCGCTTCGGGCGGGCCGACGAGCAGGTGTGGGGCCTACAGAGCAACCGGCGGTTGTTTCGCTACGACGAACTCGACATCTGGGCACCGGTGAAGCAGGCGCAGCAGGGCTTCGTGAGCCGCTTCGGCACGCTGCGGGGCATCACGGGCGTGCGGCCCCGCAAACCGCTGGAGTTTCAGCCGTATGTGCTCGGGCAGGTGGCGCGGGCGGGCGACTTCAACCCGGACGATCCCTTCGCGCGGCGCACCACGCCCCGCGCCACGGTGGGCCTCGACGGGCGCATCGGCGTGACGAACGACCTGGCCGTGGACTTCACCATCAACCCCGATTTTGGGCAGGTGGAGGCCGACCCGGGGGCCATCAACCTCGACGGCTTCCAGATCTTTTTTCGCGAGCAGCGTCCCTTCTTCGTCGAGAACCGCAACATCTTCGACTACCAACTGACCGAGGCCGAGGCGGGCGGCAGCTACACGTCGGACCTGCTGTTCTACTCGCGGCGCATCGGCGGCGCGCCCAGCCGCCGGGTGGCGGGCGGCGCGGGCCTCTACGTGGACCAGCCCGAGAACACGACCATCCTGGGGGCAGTGAAGCTGAGCGGCAAGACGCAGGCAGGCCTCTCGGTGGGGGCGCTGAACGCTGTCACGAACCGCGAGTGGGCGCGCCTGGACCGGGCGGGCGAGCGCACGCGCACGGAGGTAGAGCCACTGACGAGCTACTCGGTGTCCCGCGTGCAGCAGGACCTGAACGAGCGCAACACCACCGTGGGGGGCATGTTCACGGCCGTGAACCGCGACCTGCGCACCGACGAGCTCGACTTTCTGCACCGCGCGGCCTACGCGGGCGGGCTGGACCTGCTGCACCGCTGGGACAACCGCGCCTGGTACGTCGGCGCGAACGTGGTGGCCAGCCAAGTGCGTGGCAGCGAAGAGGCCCTGCTGCGGACGCAGACGGCCTTCGAGCGGCTGTTTCAACGTCCGGATGCCGACCACCTGGCGGTCGACAGTACACGCACGCAACTGAGCGGCACGGGCGGCACGGTGCGTGTGGGCGAGCAGGAGGGCAAGTGGGTGTTCGAGACGGGCGCAACGTGGCGCTCGCCGGGTCTGGAGCTGAACGACGTGGGCTTCTTGCTCAACAGCGAGGAGATCAACTACTTCGGCTGGGCAGCGCGACGCTGGCAGCAGCCGTTCGGCATCTTCCGCCGGATGCGGTGGAGCCACAGCCTCTTCGCCCGCTGGGACTGGGCGGGCACGGCGCTGTCGCGGCGCTACAACACCAACTTCTTCGCGCAGTTCAAGAACTTCTGGGCCGTGAACGGCAGCGCGGGCGCCGAGCAGCTCGACCTGACGAAGAACATTCTGCGGGGCGGGCCGCTGCTGCGTCGCCCGCCGGGCGGCGGCGGCACCCTGCGGGTCAACACGGACATCCGCCGGAAGCTGGTGCTGGAGGGCTACGTGGGCGGCGGCAGCTCGTACGACGGCACCGCCCGCAGCTTCGGCACCGGCTTGGAGTTCTTCTATCAGCCGGTCGACGCCCTCTCTTTTTCGGTGGAGCCGGAGCTGGACCTGAGCCGCCGCGACGAGCAGTACTTCGACCAGGTGGTGCGCGAGGGCGAGACGGTCTACCTGAGTGGGCGCATCGCGCGGCGGACGCTCACCGTGACCATGCGCGCTACCTACAACCTGACGCCCAACTTCACGGTCCAGTACTACGGGCAGCCGTTCATCGCCAAGGGGGTCTATGACCGCTTCAATCAGATCGGCGACGACCCACTGGCGCGGCGCTTTGCCGACCGCTACGAGGTCTTCGCGCCCGAGCGGGCCGTTTTCAACGCCGACACGCGGCGGTACGACCTGGACGCCGAGGGCGACGGCGTGTTCGACCTGGCCTTCGACGACCCGGACTTCAGCCTGATGCAGTTCCGCTCGAACCTGGTGCTACGCTGGGAGTACCGGCCCAACTCGGAGATATTTCTGGTCTGGACGCAGGGCGTGACGACCGAGGGCGACCCCGCAAAGGACCTCTACGGCTCGCTCACGGACGACCTGTTCGGCGGGGCGCTGCGGAATACGTTCTTGGTGAAGGCGACGTACCGCTGGGTGCGGTAAGGACCTACGCCAACACCGCCCCACCTCCGACAGCCGCGTGGTCAGGGCCGGGGGGCTTCACCGTACGTGAAGATTTTGCCGATGGTAACCCTCGGCGGCGGCGAGCATACCCTCCGGAGGTCGGCGTTGATCCCGTGCCGACAAGATGCTTTTATTTCATGCAGCGGGTATCTAAACCCAACGGTGCGCTCGGCGACGGTGCTCGGTACGGCAGCTACGTAGGCAGAAAAGCTTCCGCTTGCAACACACGTGACGAACAGCTTGAGAACGTCGTAACCTACACACTTTGAAAAGCCGCTGCGGTTGCCGCGCGATTCGCCGCCGCCCGTTCGTAACGCGCGTCCACGCCGTACGTAGTTTTCAACGACGCCGCCCGCTCACCCGGCGGCATCGTTAGGCTCCCACTCTCCCCCAACCAACACCCTGATGGCATCCGGATTTTTTGCCCTGTTCGACGACGTGGCCGTGCTCATGGACGACGTCGCCGCCATGAGTAAATACGCCACCAAGAAGACCGCCGGCATCCTGGCCGACGACCTGGCCGTGAACGCCGAGAAGGCCTCGGGCTTCATGTCGTCGCGCGAGCTGCCCGTGCTGTGGCGCATCACCAAGGGGTCGTTCCTCAACAAGCTGATCATCCTGCCGGGGGCCTTTTTGCTGAGCGCCTTCCTGCCCGTCGCCATTGTGCCGATCCTGCTGCTCGGAGGCGTGTACCTGGCCTACGAGGGGGCTGAGAAGATCTACGAGTACCTCTTCCACCGCGACCAGGCCAAGGGAAGCACCGAGCTGAAGGAGATGACCGAGGCCGAGGCCCGCGCCTACGAGGAGAAAAAGATCAAATCGGCCATCCTGGTCGACTTCATCCTGTCGGTCGAGATCGTGATCATCGCGCTCGGCACGGTGGTCGAGCAGTCGCTGACCATCCAAATCGTGGTGGTGACCGTCGTGGCCATCCTCGCCACCGTCGGCGTGTACGGGCTGGTGGCGTTGCTGGTGCGGATAGACGACTTGGGTCGCAACCTGATCCGCAAGCACGACGGTGGCCTCGAAAAGGTCGGCGCGGCTCTGGTGAAGACGCTCCCGCTGCTGATCCGGGGGCTGTCGGTGCTGGGCACGCTGGCGATGATACTCGTGGCGGGGGGCATCTTCGTGCACAACGTCCACTTCCTGCACGACCTCGTCCACGCGCTGCCCACCATCCTGGGGGAGTTTATCGTCGGGTTGCTGGTGGGTGTGGTGGCCGTGGCGCTCGTCAAGGTGTTTCTGAGGCTGCGGGGCGCGGGGGCGCACTAGGCACCTCCACAAGGTGGCCGGAGGAAGAGCCTTACGCGCAACGGCGGGTCTGGGAGACGGTCGAGGTACAGCCCTTCCGCGTGGCGCACGTCGATTGAGTGGATGCACTCTACCACAGAAAAGCCTCTTCGACATCGGCGTCGAAGAGGCTTTTCCGTAATGCAGGCTCCAACGTCTTACCGCCGCCCCACCATGTTCTCGGGGCGCACCCAGGCGTCGAACTCGTCGGCCGTTAGGTGGCCCGAGGCCACGGCGGCCTCTTTGAGCGTGGTGCCCTCGGTGTGGGCTTTCTTGGCGATAGCGGCCGCCTTGTCGTAGCCGATCTTCGTGTTGAGGGCCGTCACCAGCATCAGCGAGTTTTCGAGGTGGCGCTTGATGAAGGGGCGGTTCGGCTCGATGCCTCCGGCGCAGTGTGCGTCGAACGAAGCGCAGGCGTCCCCCAGCAGCCGCGCTGAGTTGAGCAGGTTGTAGATCATCATCGGCTTGAAGACGTTCAGCTCGAACTGCCCGGTCGCGCCGCCCACCGACACGGCCACGTCGTTGCCCATCACCTGGGCGCACACCATCGTCAGCGCCTCACACTGCGTGGGGTTCACCTTGCCCGGCATGATCGACGAGCCTGGTTCGTTGGCGGGAATCAGGATCTCGCCGATGCCCGAGCGCGGCCCCGAGGCCAGCATCCGCACGTCGTTGCCGATCTTCATCAGCGAGACGGCCAGTTGCTTCAGCGCGCCGTGCGTCTCGACCACGGCGTCGTGCGCGGCCAGCGACTCGAACTTGTTGGCGGCGGTGCGGAAGGGCAGGCCCGTCAGGTCGGCGATCTGTTCGGCCACCCGCTCGGCGTACCCCTCGGGCGTGTTCAGCCCTGTGCCCACGGCCGTGCCGCCCAGCGCCAGTTCGGCCAGGTGGTCGAGCGTGTTGCGGAGCGCCTTCAGCCCCCAGTCGAGCTGCGCCACGTAGCCCGAAAACTCCTGCCCCAGCGTCAGCGGCGTAGCGTCCATGAAGTGCGTCCGCCCGATCTTCACCACGTCCTTGAAAGCCTCCGACTTGGCCCGCAGCGTGTCGCGCAACTGCTCGACCTTCGGAATGGTGGTGCCGATCACCATCTGGTAGGCGGCAATGTGCATGGCTGTCGGGAAGGTGTCGTTCGACGACTGCGACTTGTTCACGTCGTCGTTCGGGTGGATGCTCTTCTGGGCGTCGTCGAGCTCGCCGCCGCCCCGCACGTGGGCGCGGTTCGCCACCACCTCGTTCACGTTCATGTTGCTCTGCGTGCCTGAACCAGTCTGCCACACCACGAGCGGAAACTGGTCGTCGAGCGCGCCGGTCAGAATCTCGTCGCACACCGCCGCGATGGCCTCGGCCTTTTCGGCGGGCAGCACGCCGAGCGCCTGGTTGGTCAGGGCGGCCGCCTTCTTCAGGTAAGCGAACGCGCGGACGATCTCCAGCGGCATCTGCATGGCGGGGCCGCCGATCTTGAAGTTCTCGCGCGAGCGCTGCGTCTGCGCGCCCCAGTACTTGTCGGCGGGGACTTGCACCTCGCCCATGGTGTCTTTTTCGGTGCGGTAGCTCATCTTGAAAAGGGTGTTTGGATGCGGAGGGCAGAGTTACGCAACCCACGCCGGAATTGCGCGGTCGCTGGGTGCGATCTCGACGTGCCCTTCGGGATGACTTTGCTCACGCCGTGGCGGCGGTCCGACGGTCTGTTCGCTCGGTCTCGCCCAATCCTTGCAACTTGCGGGCCCACCAAGGCACCACACACATGTCGATGACAGATGACGCTTCGCTGCCCGTGGTCGGCATTTCGATGGGCGACTACAACGGCATCGGCCCGGAGCTGATCAACGCCCTCCTTGCTGATCCCATCACGCCGAAGCGCTGCGTACCGGTGGTCTACGGCGACGGGCGCATCCTGGCGCACTACCGTGACCTGCTGGAGCAGACGCACGATGCACCCCGCCCGCTGCCCGAAAAGCAGAAGCCCCACCCGGACGGCGGCGCTTACCTGGTGCAGTGCTGGGAGGACGAGCAGACCGTCCAGCCCGGCGAGGTGACCAAAGAGGCCGGCCGCTGCGCCTACGAAGCCCTCCGAGCGGCTACCGCCGATTTGCAATCGGGTCGCATTGACGCGCTCGTGACGGCCCCCATCAACAAGGCGAACATCCAGCGCGAGGACTTCGCCTTTCCGGGGCACACCGAGTACCTGATGTCGGTGGCAGGTGCCGACGACGCGCTGATGTTGATGGTCGCCGACGCGCTGCGGGTGGGCGTGGTGACCGGCCACGTGCCGCTGCGGTCGGTGCCCGGACAGATCACCACCGAGCGCGTCCGCTCTAAGCTGAAGCTACTCTACCAGTCGCTGCGCGAGGACTTTAGCATCACCAAGCCCAAGATCGCGCTGCTGGGCGTCAACCCCCACGCCGGCGAGGAGGGGCTGTTGGGCCAAGAGGAGCAACAGGTGCTGCGGTCAATCATCGAGGGCGAGCGATACGCCGGGCGGCTGGTGTACGGCCCTTATCCCGCCGACGGCTTCTTCGGCTCGGGGCACCACCGGAAGTTCGACGGCGTGCTGGCCATGTACCACGATCAGGGACTGGTGCCGTTCAAGACACTCTCGTTCGGGCAGGGCGTCAATTACACCGCCGGGCTGCCGTTCGTGCGCACCTCGCCCGACCACGGTACCGCTTACGACCTGGCCGGCAAGGGGCGGGCCGACGCCGGCTCGATGCGGGCCGCGCTGCGGCTGGCTACGAACGTGGTGCGCACCCACCGGGAGGACGCCTCCTGAAAACCGGCGCGCGGTTTTTATTAGAGAGGGATTACGATATCTCACGGTGACACCCCTCGGAAGTCTCGCTGACGACGTCTAACGAGACCTCCGAAGGGTTCGTTTGTTGTTTTTGGGATGACAGATCGTAAGTCTTGTCAGAATACCACTTTAGAGCCGCTCTTATGGCCAATCTTGCTCGTTTGCAGCTATCGAAATTGGATAGCGTTTTCAATCCCGATTCTGACCCCGATCAGGCTTCCTTCTATAAATAGAACGCCGTTCGATAGGCGTGAGCGGCTGCTGTCACCGTTCAGAACCACCCTTGCAATGAATCCTGAGGCTCTTTGGGCTGCATAATCGGGGTCGGTGGCGGAATCGGGATTGAGACGTGGTAGCAATTCCGCCACAAATAGACTTCCTCCCGCACGAGAAAGCCGTTTCAGGCTAGAATCTTCCCCCATCAACTATCCTTGGTTTACTTTTCTATCCGACAAAATAGGGTTAATTTTGCGGCCTTTGATTAAAATCGGTGGATTCGTTCAAAATCAACATCGCGCGGCTG
>JBARYS010000635.1:0-2398 GCA_049648155.1 Catalinimonas sp.
GAGCGCCCGCATGGAGATGCCCGCGTTGTTGATCAGCACGTCGATGCCCCCGCCGGCGGCTACGGCCATGTTAACCACCCGGCGGCAGTCGTCCTCACGGCTCACGTCGGCCACCACGGGCAGCACGTCGGCCACGTGCCGGCGTAGGTACTCGGCGGCTTCGTGCAGGCGCGCCTGGTTGCGGCCGGTGATGATGATGCGCCCGCCGTCGCGCCCGAACGCGGCGGCGCAGGCCCGCCCGATGCCCGACGAGCCGCCGGTGACGATGATGGTCTTGTTGTGCATACTCACGACGTTAGGAGAAGACTTTCGGGGCGCGCGGGGTCGTGCGACGTCCGCGCCGGGTTCAGAACCTGTCTGAACGGCACCAACTTACTCACGGCTGCTTGTCGGTGGACATCGGATCGACCACCGTGCCGCCGCGCGATTGAATCACGCCGAGGCTGTCGACCACCGCCGCGTAGATGTCGTCGAGCTGTTCGACCTGCTGCACGTAGTAGTCGTAGCTGCGCCGGTACCGCGCGGTGTCGATGCCCCGCGCTTCGAGCGTCTGCTGTTGTAGGTAACGGAAGAAGAGCGCCGCCGAGTCGGCCCGCAGTCGGGCGGTGCTCGCCTTGCCCTCGGCGAGGTGTATCTCTACCAGCAGGTCGACCATCTCTTCGGAGGGGATCAGGTCGTCGGGCGGGTTGTTGTCGGGGGCGCAAGCGGCACAGAGCACGCAAAGCACCACCGCGCGGAGCCGGTTCATCATATAAAATTCCAGTTGGATCGACCGCCCTGCGGCGGGACGCACCCGCAAAGGTGAGGGCCGCCCGCCACTCCGCCGAACTTACGACCTTTGTTCCATGCGTTTTCTCCTGATGTTCAGCGGCTTGCTGCTCACCGCCGCCCTCGCGGCCCAACCCCGCCCGCCCGCCTTCCTGGAGCACCCCACGCGCTGGGCCGACTCAGTGCTGGCCACGCTCACGCCCGACGAACGCATCGCGCAGCTCATCATGGTGGCGGCCTACTCGAACCGCGACGAAGCCCACCAGGCGGAGATCGAGCGGCTGGTCCGCGAGCAGAAGATCGGCGGGCTGGTCTTCTTCCAGGGCGGACCGGGGCGGCAGGCGCGCCTCACGAACCGCTACCAGGCGGCGGCCGACGTGCCCCTGCTCATCGCCATCGACGCCGAGTGGGGGCTGATCATGCGCCTCGACAGCACGGTGAAGTTTCCCTACCAGATGACGCTCGGCGCGCTGCCCGACGACAGCCTGATCTACCGGATGGGGCGCTCGCTGGCCGCGCAGTGCCGGCGGCTGGGGGTGCACGTCAACTTCGCGCCGGTGATAGACGTGAACAACAACCCCGCGAACCCGGTCATCAACTTTCGCTCGTTCGGCGAGGACCGCGCGCGCGTGGCCCGCAAAGGGGTGGCCTACGCGCGCGGGATGCAAGACGGCGGCCTGCTGACCTCGGCGAAGCACTTTCCCGGCCACGGCGACACGGACACGGACTCGCACCTGGCCCTGCCGCTGATCTCCCACGGCCGCCGCCGCCTCGACTCGCTGGAGCTTTACCCCTTCCGCCGGGTGATCGACGCGGGCGTGGCGGGCATCATGGTGGCGCACCTGAGCGTGCCGGCGCTGGACACGACCGCCGGCCGGGCCTCGACGCTCTCGCGCGCCATCGTCACCGACCTGCTGAAGGGAGAGCTGGGCTTCCGGGGTCTCACCTTCACCGACGCCATGAACATGCGCGCCGTGGCCGACCACTACCCGCCCGGCGAGGCCGACGCCCGCGCCCTGCTGGCGGGCAACGACGTGCTGGAGTTCACGCAGGACGTGGCGAAGACGATCTCGGAGGTGCGTCGCATGATCGAGGCGGGCACACTCACGCAGGCCGCCGTCGACGCCCGCTGCCGGAAGATGCTGCTCGCCAAGGCCTGGGTGGGGCTGGACCACTACGCACCGGTGGCGCTGGAAAACCTGGTCGAAGACCTGAACCCGCCCGCCGCCGCGCACCTGAACCGGCAACTGTTCGAAGGGTCACTCACGGCGCTCCGCAACGAAGGCGAACTGCTGCCGCTGCGCGACCTCAGCGTGCGGGTGGCCTCGGTGTCGGTCGGTGCGGGGGCGCTTACCCCCTTCCAGCGGATGCTGGACCGCTACACGACCGTGACGCACCACACGCTGCCGGTCGACGCGCCCGCCGCCGAGGTGGCACGGGTGCGGGCGGCGCTGCGCGACCACGACGTGGTGCTGCTGGGCGTGCACCCGCCGAGCGTGCACCCCACGCGCAACTACGGGCTGCAAGACGCCTTCGTAAGGACCGTCGGTGACTTGGTGAACGACCCGGACGCGCCCGGACGCCGGACCGTGGTCGCGCTGTTCGGCAACCCCTATGCGCTGCCCCGCTT